>DATFJJ010000311.1:0-9274 GCA_035269245.1 Wenzhouxiangellaceae bacterium
CCGGTGTTCAGCGCCAGCGGATAGGGTGTCGCGAAACCGGAGACCGGCGCCGGTGCGCCGAAGCCGGCGCCGGCGCACGAGGACTGTTCGAGCGAGACGACTTCGAAGCTCGCCAGGTCGACGCTTGCGCGAATGCGCCGCTCGAAGCCGGTCAGCGTCGCACCGCCCGAAGGGGTCACCGAACAGCCGCTGGCCACGTTGCGGTCGGTATCGACCAGCACGTCGAAATCAATCGTTTGGGCCAGGCCAGGCAAAGAGAACAGCACCGCGGTGAGAAGCGCCGCGGCGCGGATCGTGATAGTTGGATGCATCTGGATGCCCTCGGGAGTGGATGTCCGGCCAATCGGTCGACACCAAGCGAATCCTATCGCATTCCGGTCGGGGAAGCCAGAACTAAGAAACTAATTCAATCCACAGGCTCCAGGCGCTCGAGCAATAAGTGCCCCCGGGCATCCAGACTGGCCTGCCAGCCCTCGGCCACCCATGTGGTGGCGTCGGTATCCATGACGATCGCGGGACCTTCGATATTCGTATCCGACAGCCCCGAGCGCATCATCACGGGCACATCGTGTTCGACGTCTGGCGCCTCGTCGGCCATGTCCAGCGGGGGAACCTCATCAAGCCGGGGCGCGCCCCGTGCTTCCACCCGCAGGCCCACCAGCTCCACTGACAGATCCAGCTGGTGGCCGAAGGTCTGTTCGTGGAGCTCATGGAATGCGCCGACCAATTCATCGGGTGACTGGATCGGGAGTTCCAGCGTGGCGCTCTGGCCAACGTATCGGCAGTCGATCCATCGCTCCACGTCCAGGTCGTCGGCCGCTATGCCTTCGGCACCGAGCTCGTCGCGTACCTGGTCGACCAGCGGCTGAAAGCCTTGTTCGACATCGCCGTCGGAAACCGCGTCGGCGCGGCGCAGAAAGCTGGCGGTGGCCTGACGGCCGGGACGCGCGACCAGCATGCCCAGCGCCGAGAGAACCCCGGAGCGCGCAGGTACCACGGCCCGGGTCATACCCAGGCTTTCAGCCAGTTCGCAGACATGCAGGCCGCCGGCGCCGCCGAAACTCATCAGGGTCGCGCTCTTGGGGTCGACGCCGCGCTCTGCCGACATCACGCGCAGCGCGCGGCTCATGTGTTCGTTGGCGATCCGGATCACGCCGCGAGCGGCTTCATCGCGCGAAAGTCCGGCACGTTCGGCCAGGTCGTCCATCGCTTTTTCCGCGGTCTCGTAATGCAGTCGATGCGTGCCGCCCAGGCGGGTCTCACGCGGCAGGCGTCCCAACAGCAGGTTGGCGTCTGTAACGGTGACGTTCTCGCCGTCGCGTCCGTAGCAGACCGGGCCGGGATCGGCGCCGGCCGATTCGGGACCCACCTGGAGCAGCCCGCCGGCGTCAACGCGCACGATCGAGCCGCCGCCGGCCCCGATAGTGTGCATGTCGACCATGGGCACGGCCACCGGGTAACGGCCGATACGGCCGTCGCGAGTCAAAGACGGTTTGCCGTCGAGCAGTGCCACATCGGTGGAGGTGCCGCCCATGTCGAAGGTCAGCAAGCGCTTGCAATCGATTTCACGCCCGATATGCGCCGCCGCGGCCAGGCCGCCTGCCGGGCCGGACAGTAGCAGGTGCACCGCGCGCTGGCCGGCCTGGTCGGCCGAGACGGTCAAGCCGCTGGACTGCATGACCGCCAGCCGTCCACCGCCCAATGCTTTTTCGAGACGTCCCAGGTAGCCGGCCAGCTTCGGTCCGACCGAAGCATTGAGCCAGGTCGCGATACCGCGCTCGTACTCGCGGATCTCCGGCAAGACCTCCGACGACAGTGACACCGGCAGATCATCCGGCAGCGCGTCGCGCACCGTCTGCTCCAGCTCGGGGAGCATCCATGAAAACAGCAGGTTGACGGCCACCGAGTCCGGCCCCAGCCGTTCGATCTGCTCGCACAGTTCCTGTAGCGCCTTCGAACCCGGCTCGCTCAGAACTTCGCCGTCGGCCGACGCCCGGGCGTCGATTTCCAGGCACAGCTCCTGTTCGACCGGGGGTTCGACCCGCGGCTGGGACAGGCTGTAGAGATGATCTCGATTCTGCCGGGCCAGGCCGAGCATGTCGCCGAAACCGGTCGAGGTCACGAACGCCACCTTCGCGCCCTTGCCCTCGAGCACTGCATTGGTGCCCACTGTGGTGCCGTGCACCAGGTCGACGGCGGCCGACTCCAGGCCCAGTTCCTTCAGTCCCTCGGTAATCGCGCGCGATGGATCGTCGGGCGTGGACAGTACCTTGGCGGTGTGCAGGTCCCCGTCGATGAGCGCGACGAAGTCGGTGAACGTGCCGCCGGTGTCGACGCCGATTCGGGTCAATGACTGTTCGCTTTCAGAGCCGGTCATTTGCCCTCCGAGGCATGGTGTAGCTGCAGACTGGTCGCAGAGAGCACCTGCGTCCAGGGGAATACCGGACCCGGATCCGTTTTGCGCCGAACGAGAATTTCCGGATTGTCGCTGGCCTCGATCCAGTCGTGATCGAGCTGGTCGTGGCCGGCGATCTCGGCCAATGCCGGCAACTTCGATTCAAGCATCGAGATCAGCTCGATCAGCGCCTGGATCTGCGCATCCGGAAATGTCTCCTCCCATTCCTGATGACGGCTGTCGTACCAGTCGGGCCAGCGCCCGCGGTTGACAAGCTCGATACCGACCGATCCCGCGTTGTGGTCTCGAACGTGGTGAGCGACGCGGTCCAGCGGCACCCATTGTTCTATCGAGCCGTCACGGTCGATGTAGAAGTGGCCGCTGTTACCGGTGCCCGATTCCTCGTAATGAATACGCTCGCCGTACTCGCGGGCGGTTTCCATGTGCGGTAGTTCAGTGGCATGAATCACTACCGAGCGAATCGAATCCAGCGCGCGGCGATCCAGTGCGTCGACATACGAAAGCGGCCTTTGCGCAATGCTGAGCATTCCCTTTCAGTCCGGCCCGGTGGGATTGGCCCGTGACTCGACATCCGACAGCATGGCGTCCAGCCGTTCGCGGTCGAACCACTCGCCGGCGCGCATAACGCCCCGAACCTGCCGCACGTTGGAGATGTCTTCCAGCGGGTCTGCAGCGAGCAGAACCAGGTCGGCCACACACCCGGGCCGCAGACAGCCCGTGGCCGGCTGACCCAGGAATTCGGCGACATTCACGCTGCCCGTTGCCAGCGCCTCGGCGGGGCTCAAGCCGGCGCCGACGTAGATTTCGAGCTCGTGGTGCAGCGCATCGCCGGGCACGTTCATGATCTGCGGCGCGTCCGCGCCCAGCAGCACGCCCGCTCCGGCATCATGAAGCGCCTTGATCAACGCGCGCCGCACCGCGACGAAGTGCGCCAGCGCGTCGGCGTCCAGCGATGCGCGCATCTGCTCGATCCGGGCCATCCATTGCGCCTTGGTCTCGGCCGGCACCCAGCGCATGGCCGGTCGTTCCAGCAAGGCGTCGATGTCGTTTACCGCGATGTTCTCGATCAAGGTCTGGGTCGGAACGTTCCAGACCCCGGCTTCGGCTGTCCTGCGCGCCCATTCGGCGACCCGATCCATTTCCATCGCGGAGGCGATGTTGAAGCCGAAGAAACCCGGCTCCTTCCGACGCGCGGGACTGTCGGCGGGCACCAGCGCCTGGGCGTAGCCGTCCAGGTGGTCGATCGTTGCCTGGCCGGCGGCCAGCGCGCGCTCCACGCCGACCGCGATCGAAACATGCCCTGCGTAGCCGATGTCCAGGCCATCGGCCGCCTCGACAATTGCAGCAAAGGTATCCGGCAACAGGCCGGGATGAAGCTTGAGGAAATCGTAGCCGGCTTCGGCCTGGCGACGCACCATGGTTCGAGCGCGACGCACGTCAGGTGCCGAGTTGCCGTTCAGTGAGGGTCCAGAGGTGATCAGGCGCGGCCCTACGCGGTCATCGGCTGCCAGTGCCGACCGGAGCGCCAGGTGGCCGGGCTCGCCGAGCATGCCGCGGATGGTGGTCACACCGTGGGCCAGGAACAGTGCCAGTACATCGTCGACGGCTACCCGGTCGGTAGACGGCGGCACGTGAGCGTGCATCTCGGCCAAGCCGGGAATCAGGTAATGTCCATCGGCATCGATGGTGAATTCCCGAGCTTCGTCGTCCGGGGCGCTCTCGACAATCCAGCCGTCGCGCACCACCAGCGTTGTCGCCGCCCCGACCGAAGCCGACTCGACGTCCACCACGCGGACGTTTTCGAACACCACGGTCTGCGCGTCCAACGGCGCGCAGAGCGTCGCCGCGAGCGCAAGCAACGGCAATCTCGGCACTATCGAGAAAATCGAACGGGTCATTGCCGAGCTCTCTGATTAACAGGCTTTCTATGGTAGTGCATACGCGCACCCGGCCGCCAGGCGAGAAGGGAGTTCAATGGCAAAGGCGCGAACAGGTTTTGTAGCCCACAGATTTTGCACCCCTAACACTAACCCGGTCGTCAATCCTGCCTCATACAGGCCCGGGAGCCGCAGGCTGGTTCGCGTATCAATCCCGGGTGCGCTTCACGTAACACGGGCTTCGGGATGGAGCCTTGTCCGTCTTTCCGCGCAATTTCGCGAAAGCTGTCTTCAGGGATTTTCCAGGGAACCTCTGAATGACTCTGCACGGGCGCGACGGCGACTTTGCGGGACGCTCCGACTGAAACGCGCTCCGGCAGAGCTGTTCAGAGGTTCCCTAGCTGGTTCCCTAGATCGTCATGCCCGGCGCGAAGGCAAGCTGGCGTGCGATCTCTCGCGCCAGCTTAGGCATATCCACGCCCGACTCCGCGATCACCGCCAGGCTGCCGCGCTCGACGTTCAACGCCACCGCCTCCATGTCGCCCTCGAGCGGAATGTTGGCCGGCGACGAAGGCACGCGGGTGCGCGGCATGTAATAAAGGGTTACCGGGCCCGAGGCGGTGGCCAGCACGATGTGCGCGCCAGCGCCGTCCGGCGTGGGGCAGAACTTTGTCATGCGCACCTGCTCAAGCAGTTCCGGCTCGACCTGCACGCCGAATTCGGCGAGCACCTGTTGCACCTGATCCGGATCGGCCCGGAGCCGGCCCGCCGAAGCCGCCAGCACCTGCGGCCCGTCATGCTGCCAGTGCCAGGAGATGTGCTCTTGCAGATCGCCCATGGACGTCTTGCCGGGCAGCATGGTGAAGGTGGTGACGGCAACCGCCAATGCCAGCACCGCGGCCAGCGCGACAAACTGCGGCCAGCGCGCGGTTTCCGATTTGCTTTCAAACGACTGGCGCAAAATGATGCTGTCGGCCAGCCCGTGCGGAACCGGTACGTTCAGCGCGTCATGCAATAGCGCTTCGAACCGTTCGGATTCAGCTGCAGCCGCTGCGAAATCGTCGCCCGCCGCGCGCGCATCGCGCATCTCCGGGCTGCTGTCCGCCGGCTCGGTCATCAGCCGTCTCTTGAATTCAAGCAAGTTCATGAATGTTTCCCCCACGATCCGGCGGCTGCAACTTGTCCTTGAGCTTCTCGCGCGCCCGGAACACCCGGGTCATCACTGCGCTTTCGGTCAATTCGAGCTGGGCGGCGATCTCGGCAATCGACAATCCCATCACGGCCTGCAGTATCAGCGGTTCGCTGTATTTCCTCTCCAGTTCAAGCATCGCCTTGCGCAACAGATCGCGCTCGGTCCGGTCTTCGGGTGTCTGCTCCGACTCCTCGGCCACCACCACGTTGTCGATGTCGGTGATCGGCGGCACCTTGCGTTCGAAGGTTCGCGCGAACTCGCGCCTCAGGATGGTGATCAGCCAGCTCTTGGCCGCACCCGCATCCTTCAGGCTGTCCAGCGCTTTCCAGGCGCGCATGAACGTTTCCTGGACCAGGTCGTTGGCCAGCGCGTGATCGCCGCACAACCAGACACCAAAGCGGAAAAGGTCGTCGGAATATTGCCGCGCCAGCGCATCGAAGCGCCTTTTCCGTTCCGCATCATTCATGACCGGCAAGACCCGCTTTTCATTGCATCATTTCCCGCATCCGGAGAGGTTTACGAAGACACCGTTGAAGGATCATTCGGGCTGGTAGACCTTGCCGCCGGCGCGACGAAACTCCTCGGCCTTTTCTTCCATGCCGGAATCGATTGCCGCTTCCGGATCCAGCCCGCGCTCGCGGGCGTAGTCGCGCACGTCCTGGGTGATCTTCATGGAGCAGAATTTCGGCCCGCACATCGAGCAGAAATGCGCCACCTTATGGGCGTCCTTGGGCATGGTCTGGTCGTGGTATTCGCGGGCCCGTGCCGGGTCCAGACCCAGGTTGAACTGGTCTTCCCAGCGGAATTCGAAGCGAGCCTTCGACAATGCATTGTCGCGCACCTGCGCCCCGGGATGGCCCTTGGCCAGGTCGGCCGCGTGGGCGGCGATGCGATAGGTCACCAGGCCTTCGCGCACGTCGTGCTTGTCGGGCAGGCCCAGGTGCTCCTTGGGCGTGACGTAGCAAAGCATGGCGGTGCCGTACCAGCCGATCTGGGCCGCGCCGATCCCGGAGGTGATGTGGTCGTAACCCGGCGCGATGTCGGTGACCAGCGGGCCCAGCGTGTAGAACGGCGCCTCGTGACAGTCGGCCAGCTCCTTTTCCATGTTTTCCTTGATCATCTGCATGGGCACGTGTCCCGGCCCTTCGATCATCACCTGGCAGTCGTGCTGCCATGCCTTTTTCGTCAATTCGCCCAGCGTTTCGAGCTCGGCGAACTGGGCGGCGTCGTTGGCGTCGGCGATCGAGCCCGGGCGCAGACCGTCGCCCAGCGAGAAGGACACATCATAGGCGGCCATGATTTCGCAGATCTCGTCGAAGCGTTCGTACAGAAAACTTTCTCTGTGGTGCGACAGGCACCACTTGGCCATGATGGAACCGCCCCGGGAAACGATGCCGGTCACCCGGCGGGCGGTCAGCGGAACGTGCGCCAGGCGCACCCCGGCGTGGATGGTGAAGTAGTCCACGCCCTGCTCGGCCTGCTCGATCAGGGTATCCCTGAACAGTTCCCAGGTGAGATCTTCGGGCACCCCGTCGACCTTTTCGAGCGCCTGGTAGATCGGCACCGTCCCGATCGGCACCGGCGAATTGCGCACGATCCACTCGCGGGTTTCGTGAATATCCTTGCCGGTGGACAGGTCCATCACCGTATCGCCGCCGAATTTCAGCGACCAGACCAGCTTCTCGACCTCGTCGGTGATCGACGACCGGACCGCGGAATTGCCGATGTTGGCGTTGACCTTGACCCTGAAATTCCGGCCGATGATCATCGGCTCGGATTCGGGATGGTTGATGTTGGCCGGGAGGATGGCCCGTCCGGCCGCGATCTCGTCGCGCACGAATTCCGGGGTCACGATTTCCGGCAAGCGCGCACCGTGCGATTGACCGGCATGCCGGCGCAACAGGCCAGCGGCCTCGTAGGCCTGTCGCATTTCGTCGAGACGCGCGTTTTCACGAATTGCGACGTACTCCATTTCCGGCGTGATCTCGCCCCGGCGCGCGTAGTGGAGCTGGGTAACGCACGCGCCTTCGCGAGCACGCCGCGGCGCCCGCCGCCCCGGGAAGCGCGCCTCGCCCGGTTCACCCTTGGCGCGTCCTCTCGCATATTCGGAACTCAGCCCTGCAAGTCGCTCGGTGTCGTCTCGTTCCTCGATCCATCCCGCCCGCACAGTCGGAAGACCCTCTGCCGGATTCGGCACCTTATCGCGATCCATGAAGGCTGCGGCGGTCTCGTAGACATAGACGGGCGGGTTGGGCTGCATGCCGAACGTGGCTGGCGTGTCGTGCTGGCGGATTTCGCGCATCCAGACGCGCAGATCCGGACGACTGCCGGCAACCTGGACAAGACGCGAGCCGGTGGGCAGCTGGAGCAGATCGTCGTCGAGACGACGGGCCATTTCGACCGAGGTTTTGGACATGCAGAGACTCGTTTCTGGAATTTGGATTCAAAATGGTAGCAGACCGCAGCGGTCGGCCCCCGACCACCGCTGCACGAACTTGCAACTGTCTCCGGCATCGCGGTTGCGTCGACCGACAATACATGACGACCGGCACCTTCGCAATCACGGCATCGCCGGTACAATAAGACCTGATTTTGGAGAGTCATACCAGGAGCATTCCGGTGAACCTCGAACAAGCCAGAACCAATATGATCGACCAGCAGATCCGCAGCTGGGAAGTCCTGGACAGCCGCGTGCTGGACATCCTGCGCGAAACGCCGCGCGAAGAATTCGTGCCGACGCGACACCGCAAGATCGCGTTTTCCGATCTCAGAATTCCGCTGGGCCACAGCCAGCTCATGATGAAACCTATCGAACAGGGCCGTCTTCTGCAGGGCCTGGCGTTGATGGACGGCGAAAAAGTGCTGGAAGTCGGCACCGGATCAGGCTTTCTTACGGCATGCCTGGCGAAGATGACGGGCAACGTGACCAGCATCGAGATCATCGAGGAAATCGCCGAACAGGCAAAAGCCAATCTGGAAGCCCGCGACACCGAAGGCGTGCAACTCGAGATCGGCGATGTGCTGGAAGCCGGATTCGACGACAACGAATTCGATGCAATCGCTGTGGCCGCGTCGGTCGCCAGCATCCCGGATCAGTTCGTGCGCTGGCTGCGCCCGGGCGGCCGCCTGTTCATCGTTCGCGGCAAGTCACCGGCGATGGAAGCGCTGGTCGTCACGCGCAGCGATTCGGGCCGCTTGTCGGAGCAGAGTCTTTTCGATACCGACATGCCCAGGCTGATCGGCGCCGAAGACGCACCCGTTTTCAACTTTTGATCATCATCCCCGGTTTTTGCGCCGGGCTCGAGCAAGCCTTCAAGACTGTCGGAACCAAACCAATGCGAAAGATCCTTACCGCCGCGGTCGTCGCGGCATTGAGCACCTCGGCCGGCGCCGTCGATCTGATGGGCGTCTACGAACTGGCCTCCTCCAACGATCCGCAGATCCGCGCCGCCGAGCGGCGGCTCGACGCGTCGGAAATCGAGACCAAGCTCGCCCGCGCCAATTTTCTACCCGATATTTCGGCCACGCTGCAGCGTACGCCGATCGGCAGCAGCCAGCCCAAAATTGCCGGTATCGATCTGGACGAAAACGACATCGATTCGGAAAACTACAGCCTCAACCTCACCCAGAGTCTTTATGACCACGGCAACTTCGCCCGGATGGAACGGGCCCGGCTTGTCGTGGCACAGGCCGATTCGCAGTTCAACGTTGCCTGGCAGGATTTCCTCCAGCGTACCGCGCAGCGCTACTTCGACCTGCTCAACGCGATCGACAGCCTTCGATTCGCCG
>DATFJJ010000312.1:0-8572 GCA_035269245.1 Wenzhouxiangellaceae bacterium
GGGCCGCAACCGTCAGGTGCGCCGGATGACCGCGGCCGTCGGCCACCCTACGCTGCGGCTGGTGCGCTCGGCTATCGGCAAATACGCGCTGGACGGCCTGGTGCCCGGCCAATGGCGGCGCGTCGACCCGCCTGAATCTCCATGCGCGTCAAAGGGACGCCGCAGTTAAAATCAGCAGGCCAACCCGATACCCTCGCGACGGAACACAATGACGCCAACGCCCCACCCCATCTCATTCGAGCTTTCGAAAGCTCTGCAGGACTACTGCCTGCGCCATCCCGGTGAAGCCGCCGTTGTCGACCAATTCCGCTCCCTGCTGTCAAATCAGCCCGAATGCTTCGAACGCGGCAATTTCCAGCCCGGCCACGTGACCGGCTCGGCCTGGCTGGTGGATGACTCGGGCGAACACGTGCTGCTCACCCACCACCGCAAGCTAGACGCCTGGCTGCAGCTGGGCGGCCATAGTGAAGGCGATCCGGACACCGCGGCGGTGGCAAGACGCGAAGCCGAGGAAGAATCAGGCCTTGCCGTGGAATTGATCTCGCGCGACATCCTGGACGTCGACGTACATGAAATCCCGGCGCGCAAGGCCGACCCTGCACACTTTCATTTCGACGTGCGTTTCGCCTTCGTAAGTCGCTCCGGTCACGACTATGTCGTCAGCGACGAATCGCACGACCTGGCCTGGGTGCCCGTGGAGCGGCTGCGCCAATTCACTACCGAGGCATCGATATTGCGAATGGCGCAAAAGTGGACCGAGCTGCGTGCGCAGGTGATGGGCTCCCGAAGCACCGATGCCGATGGCGGGGTACTCTAGATCGAGCATCCAGGATGAGCGGCCAGACGGAAAAATCACCGGGGATTTCCAGCCAGGACAACCACCGCCCGACTGCCCTCGGAAAACTGATGAAGCGCCGGCCGATCATGTTCGCCCTGGGCTTCGAAAGCGCGCTGGCGGTGATTGCCCTGTTGCTTGCGCTGATCTTCGGCCTCGAGCCTTGGCTGAAGATCGATTTCGGCACGAGCGCGCTGGGCCTGTCCATCCTGGCCACCATCCCCATCATCACAGCCGTTCTGGCCCTGATGCAGTTTCGCTGGGGCTGGGTGCAGGCGCTGAGAGGCATCGTCGAAGACCATCTGTTGCCACTTTTCAGCGATGCCGGGCCGGCCGCGGTGTTTGCCGTGGCGCTGGCGGCCGGTATCGGCGAGGAACTGTTGTTCAGGGGCGTGATACAAGCCGGCCTGGAGGGCTTGATCGGGCCGATGGCGGCGCTGGCCGTCGCCTCTTTGCTGTTCGGGCTGGCGCACGCATTGACCACGGCTTACTTCGTGCTGACCTGCCTGATGGGGCTTTATCTGGGCTGGCTTTACCAGGCCTCCGGTAACCTGCTGCTCCCGATCACGGTGCATTTCCTTTACGACTGGGTTGTACTCGCCTGGTATCTTCGGGGAACACAGCGCTCTGACTAAGGAACCCAAGCAGACGGCTCAGGCCGCGCGACCAAGCGCCGGCCCGCCTGCGGGCCGGCACCGCGCAAGCGTCTCGAACAGGCCTTTGGGCAGCGTGCAATCCGGGCCCGAACGAATCCGATCCGCCAGCTGATCGCGCACCACCACCGGCACCGGAGACGCGTCGGCATTGTCCACAGCGACTTCCGAATGCGACAGACATACGACCGGCTTCGGATCCGCCGCGACGCCGTGCTGCAATAACCACCTTCGAAGAGAATCGACCTGGGCACGCGCCTGGGGTATGGGATTTTCCACTGCGTTCCAGTTCGGCCGATTGCCGCAGCCACCGCGGCGCGCCAACGGCCAGTGACGTTCTTCAGGCTGCACATAGACGTGGCCGGGGGTGTTCTTGACCTCGACGATCCACAGCCCGGTGGGACCGGCCACGACGAAATCCAGCTCGCGCCAGCCATTGGGCAGTTGGCCGTCGGGCAGCTTCACCCGATTGAACAGCAGGAAGTCGTCGGGCAGCGTCTTGAGCCGCTCCAGGGCGGTGACTTCGCCCTCCACCCCGGCCAGTGCGCCGGCGTCCACCGAACTTCCGCCCGGCATGCCGAGAAAGAACAGCACGCCGGCGCCGACGGCGGCCACGAAAAGCCCGAACTGGGGGCTCATCGAAAACGCTCCGAATGCCAGGAGCGCCAGCAGCGGCAACGCGATCGCCAGCCGAGTCCGGCGCGCACGCCCGGCGGCTTTCAGCTCGGCGCGGTGCCGGACCAGGGGCGGGTACTCGGTTATGAATCTGCAGTCGGCCATGGATGTCAGCGCGCGGGCAGTTGGTATTTGAGGCCGGTCGCGCAGTTGTACAGCACGACCTTCTCGTCCCGATCGATCTCGCCCGACTCGATCATGCGCAACCACGCCGCGTGGGTGGCCGCCCCTTCCGGACACATCAGGATCCCTTCGCCCGATGCGAGCGACTTCCAGGAGCGTTCGATCTCCGCCTCGCTGACGGCAATGGCCCGGCCGCCGGACTCCCGAACCGCGCGCAGGATCAGGAAGTCCCCGACGGCCTGCGGCACGCGAATGCCGGCGGCGACGGTGGACGCGTCCTCCCATCGCCGGGCAAACTCCTCGCCCGCGTCGTATGCGCGCACCATGGGCGCGCAGCCCTCGGCCTGCACCGCGATCATTTTCGGCATCGGGCCTTCGATCCAGCCCAGCTCGCGCATCTCGGCGAACGCCTTCCACATGCCGATCAGCCCTGTGCCGCCGCCAGTCGGATAGAAAATCGCGTCGGGCAGCTTCCAGCCCCACTGGGCGGCCAGCTCCAGTCCCATGGTCTTCTTGCCTTCCAGGCGATACGGCTCCTTGAGCGTCGAGACGTCGAACCAGCCTTCCTGCTTCGCGCGCTCGGCCAGCAGCTTGCCGCAATCGTCGATATAGCCATCGATCTCCACCACCTCGGCGCCGCACAACCTCGTCTCGTCGATATTCATGCGCGGCGTGTCGGCCGGGCAGTAGACCAGCGACCGCATGCCGGCACGGGTCGCGTAGGCCGCCAGCGCCGCGCCGGCATTGCCGTTGGACGGCATGCAGAGTTTGTTCAAACCCAGTTCGCGCGCCATCGCCACGGCCAGCGCCAGCCCGCGCGCCTTGAACGATCCGGTCGGCAGGCGCCCCTCGTCCTTGACGATCACGTTGGGGCTGGCGTTCAGCGGAATCAGGGGCGTGTCGATTTCACCCAGCCGCGGCACACCATCGAAGTCGCCGGGCGGAAGAAGTTCGCGCCACTTGTAGAAGCCGCCGGCGCGCGCAGCCACTTCGTCGCGGTCCACGGCGACAGCCACGTCGGCCAGCCGATATCTGACCAGCAAAGGCCGACCGGCATCGGAAAGCCGATAGACCTTCCCGGCGTTATAACGGGTGCCGTCGAGGCTGCATTCGAGGTGTGAAACGTACGGGTTCATCGGCAGTCGTACCGGCTGTTCGGTGGAATCCATCAGCACGGAGCATAGCAGTCGTCGCGCAACACGTTGACGCGGCGCCCCATGAGCTGGCTATTTCGACCGGCAACCCCGCTTCAGAGGCCGGTAGACGAGCGCCCGCGCACCATGCCCATGACCTGGCCCATGTCCAGCGTTTGCGCCTTCTGCTCGATCTGCGGCAGGTATTCGGCCTGCATCTGCTTGGCCGGGCCCAGCGTTTCCTGGAAGGTGGTGCGCAGCAGTTCGGTGCTCATCTGCCGGCCGCCGGCATAGTAGCGCCGGGCGACCTGTCCCAGCGCATAGGTGGTGGCGAACGAAAACGCCATGCCGGTGGCGGTGCGGCCCAGCCGGCCCACCCCCCGGCCGGCGGCCGCCCGGAAAAGACCGCCTATCAGTTTGCGGCCGAACTGCTCGATGTATTGCGAGGTCATGCCGACGCCCAGCGTGGCCAGAAGCTCCTTGATGTGGCCGCGGTCCAGTTCGACACCGTGGCGCTGACCGATCTCGTAGACCATCTTGATCTGCAGCGGAATGACCGCCATCGACGCCCACGACTGCGGCAGGATTTCCAGCGCGCCGTTGAGAATGGAATAGTTCAGGATGGACTTGTCGATCGCCGCCTCGTCCACCTCGGTCGGTGCTTGCGACGCCGAAGCGGTGGCGGGCACCGTTTCGGGCGCCGCCGCCTCGGTCATTTCCACGACCTGTTCGGCCTCGCGCTCGACTTCGTCGGCCTCCGAAGAATCCAGCCCAAGCAGTCCGCGCAGCCGGTCGAGGAACTCACGCTCGGCATCCACGGTCCGGCCGTCGGCGTCGCAGACGCCGACCGCAAGCTCGTAGGCCAGGTGCTTTTCGCCTGGCTCGGTCAGCGCCGCCGTTGCATCCTCGAGCGAAACGCGCTTGAGCAGCACGTCCTGGTAGACGCGACGCGCGTCCGGGCCATCGCCGTCGGCGGCCAGCGTTTCCGCAATTCTCCGGAATTCCTCGCGCTCTGCCTCGTGCTTGCCGCCGTCGGCGAACGCCGCGTGCAGGGTAATGGCGAGAATGGCGGCGTCGCGGTCGAGTATCGTCGTCATGCAGTGCTCCGGGAATCGTCGGGATGATCTTCGGTAATGGTGACCGGCTCGGGCGCGTTCAAGTCGAATCCGCGCAAAATCCGGCCGATCGCCGTCGGAACCGGTGCGTTACCGCGGTCGGTAGCGCGGCCCGATGGTCAGCCCGGGCCGCTCGTCGTCCCAGACCATGCCGGCAATCTTCCATTCGCCGTCGACTCGGTAAAACTGGATGCTGTTGATCCCCCGCTTCAGAAGACGAGTTCCCTCGGCGTCCTCGTAGGCTTCGTAGGTACTGAAGGCGTGCGCGATATTGCCGAACACCTCGACTACGTTGTGGATCTCCACCTCGTAAAAGTCCCGTCCGGCCATCTTGCGTTCGAAGTTTTCCGCGTAGTCGGCGGCGCGGATGATCTCGGGCGACGGCTCTCCGGCCGCATCGACGTTCGTCCGTATCATGTGCGCCTGCGGCATGAAAAGCTCGGCTTCGCGCGCCCAGTCGCGCTGCTTGTCGCCTGGCCCCGAAACCAGCGCGTAAAGCTCGGTGATCATTGCCCGAATCTGTTCTGTGTCGCTCATGCCGATTCCTGAATTCAGTGGATTACGGATCATGGAAGCATAGCGGCGCCGCCACGGCAAGTTCCAGAGATACGAAAAAGCCCCCGGAAATCGGGGGCTTCTGATAGATCTTTAGGCGTGTTCGAAGTTACGCAGAGAAATGCGCTTTGAGCTTCTTCATCGCCACGGCCTCGAGCTGACGGATACGCTCTGCCGAAACACCGTACTTGTCGGCGAGCTGCTGCAACGTGATCTTCGGGTCGATCAGCCAGCGCGACTGGATGATGTCCTTGGAACGATCATCGAGCTCGTCCATGCCTTCGAACAGGACTTCGTGGTAATGATCCTCGAGATCCTCGCTCTCGGCGGCCAGGTCCGGCGAATCGGAATGACTTTCGAGAAAGGCGGCCGGCGCCAGATACGGCTTGTCGTCATCGTCATCGGATGTCAGGTCGAAACCGACATCCTGACCGGATAATCGGGATTCCATTTCCATGACCACTTCGGGCTTGACGTTGAGGTCATTGGCGACCCGGTTGACCTCTTCCTGGTTCAGCCAACCGAGGCGTTTTTTCGACTTGCGCAAATTGAAGAACAGCTTGCGCTGCGCCTTTGTGGTCGCAACCTTGACGATGCGCCAGTTGCGCAACACGAATTCATGGATTTCGGCACGAATCCAGTGCACGGCAAACGACACCAGCCGCACGCCCTGGTCGGGATCGAATCGCTTGACGGCCTTCATCAAACCGATATTACCTTCCTGGATGAGGTCGCCCAAAGCCAGACCGTAACCGGAATACCCGCGCGCGACGTGCGCCACGAAACGGAGATGCGACATGACCAGCATGCGCGCCGCGTCCAGATCTTCTTCCCCGTGAAAGCGACGGGCAAGACTCTGTTCCTCTTCGAGGGTAAGCACCGGGATGCGGTTGACTTCCTGCATGTACGCATCCAGGGAGCCGGTACCGGCCGGGGCCAACAGATGACTTGGTACAAGATCCTTCGACATTCGATGCTCCTGTGAATCAATACAATAAGTATATCAAGATTACTTGATTTTTTCAAATCAGGATCAATCTGGTCCTGTATTGCTGCTGAAAGTTCTGAACGCAGTTTTGCAGGGAAGTTCCGTGTGCCCTCATAGCGCGTCCGGCATCTCGATCACGGGTTAATGCGAGCCAGCTGCCGGGAAACCGCGATCCACGCGCCGACGATGCCCAGAGCGCCGCTTCCGGCCAGCATCAAGCCCAGCATCTGCGCAGAAGGGGCGGCCATCTGCCCCGATGCACCATAGGTGGCTGCAAGCGCCTCTACCGGCCCTCTGAGCATCCATAGCCCCGCATGCACGACCAGCCATGCCAGCATCGCGCCACCAAGCCCCATCCACAAACCGGAATACAGAAACGGCCGGCGGATGTAACCCGGCGTGGCCCCCACCAGGGCAAGAATCTCTATTTCCTCCCGCCTGCGCTGGATCTCGGTTCGAATGTTGTTGGAGATCACGAACAGCACGCTCGCGGCAAACAGCGCCGCCAGCAGGATCACTAGCCGCGAAAACACCCCCAGTATTGCGTCCAGCCTGCGCACCCAGTCGAGATCCACGACTACCATGTCGACCCGCTCGGCCCGGCGCAGCCGTTGTGCCAACTCGGCGATGTCGACGGTTGAGTTCGGCGTCACTTCCAGCACCCACGGCAGCGGCACGTCGCCGACGTCGAAACGATCCAGCCCGGTGGCACCCGCCAGCCCGCGCATGCCCGTGTCCGGGCTGATCGGGTCCACCGCCAGTATGTTGCGCCAGCTCGAGAGTCGCGAAGCTACCCGCCGTGCCCCGTCCTCGTCGGCATCCAGTTCGAGGAAAACGCTGATGCTGTCGAGCCGGTCCAGGTTGTCGTGCACTGCCTCGAGGTTGACCAACGCGGTATTCAAGCCCAGCGGCAGGGTGAGCGCGATGGCCAGCACAACGATGGTCAGCATGCTGGTGACCGGATTGCGCACCAGCGTGCCGACCGACGACAGCAGGCTGTATGCGTGGCGGCGCGCCCAGGCGCGCAGATCGCCGCGACCGCTGTGGTCCTTCCTGCTCATGCGCCTGCTCCGCCGGAACTGCGGTCGTCGACCATGCAGCCGGATTTGAGCACCAGGGTACGTCGGCCCAGGCGCTCGACCAGGTCCAGGTCGTGGGTAGCGATCAGCACTGTGGTCCCAAGCTCGTTCAGCGTACAGAACAGCCGCATCAACTCCTCGGATAGCTCGGGATCGAGATTGCCGGTGGGTTCGTCGGCCAGCAGGACGGGCGGCTTGGCGATCATTGCGCGCGCGATGCCGACGCGCTGCTGCTGCCCCCCGGAAAGCGCCGGAATCAGCGTGTTTTCCTTGTCGAGAAGGCCGACCAGATCGAGTGCGGCGCGCACCCGCCGCCTGATTTCACTCCAGGAAAAGCCCGCGATCAGCAGCGGCAGCGCGACGTTGTCGAGCACCTTGCGGTCGGTCAGCAGCTTGTGGTCCTGGAATATCACGCCGACCTTTCGCCGCAGTTTCGGGATCTGCCGTGACGAGACACGCCCGATGTTCTTGCCGTCGAACAGCACCTGGCCGCGGCTGGGGCGCTCCAGCACCGCGATCAGGCGCAGCAGGGTGCTCTTTCCAGCGCCGGAATGGCCGGTAAGAAAAGCCATCTCGCCGCGCTCGAGCTCGAAGTTGACGTCCGACAGCGCCTGCACGCCGCCCGGGTACCGCTTGGCCACGTGCTCGAACCTGATCATGACAACAATTGGCTCATGTTCATGATCGGCAGAAGAATCGCCAGCACGATATAGAGCACCACCAGCCCCACCAGCAGGATAAGCGCCGGCTGAAGCACGGCCATGAGCACCTGTCCGGCGTCCTCCAGGTCCGATTCCTGAAGTTCGGCGGCGTGCTCGAGCATGTCGCCGAGTTCGCCCGCCTGCTCGCCGCCGTGGATCAACCGGCGGGTGAGCGGCGGCAGCCACTCGATAGGCTGCACGGCGGCCGATATCGATGCGCCTTCGCGAACGCGAGCCGCAGCTGCTTCGAGATCGGCGCGAACCTTGCGGTTCGAAACGACTTCCGACGCCGCATTCAGCGCTTCCACGGCCGGCACCGAACTGCTGACAAGTATCGCCAGCGTGCGCGCGAACAGCGCCGCTGCCTGCGCCCGCACCAATCCGCCCGCCAGCGGCAGCTTCAACAACGCACGATCGACCCGCATGCGCGGACCCGGCAGCCTCAGCAATGCGGCGGCCCCGAGTACAAGCACCACCAGAATCAGCACGACCAGGAAACCATAACTGGATACGAATGAAGAAATCTCGAGCAGGCTACGGGTCAACAGCGGCAATTGCTGGCCGGAATACTCGAACACGCTGACCACCCGCGGCACGACGAAGCCCAGCAGCCCCCAGACCACGCCCAGCGAAATCAGCGCCAGCAGCAGCGGATAGACGAGCGCCACCGAAACACTGCGCGCAAGTGCCAGGCGGCGTTCGGCGTGACGCGCCA
>DATFJJ010000313.1:0-25556 GCA_035269245.1 Wenzhouxiangellaceae bacterium
GGCTGTTTTTCGACAACGACTTGCGCTTCCTGGCCCAGTTTCGCTAGCCGGGCCCGGCGCGACAATAAACGGGGAATCCGATGCGATTCAGCTTGAATTGGCTGCGCCAATGGGTGCCAACCGACCTGGACGCCCAGAGCGTCGCCGCCCGGTTGACGGCCGCCGGGCTCGAAGTGGATGAACTCGAGGCCATTGGGAACGGGCTGGACGGGGTAGTGGTGGGCGAGATTGTCGACTGCAAGCCGCATCCCGATGCCGACCGGCTCAGGGTCTGCGAAGTGGATTACGGCGCCGAAGCTGCGGTCACCATCGTTTGCGGTGCGCCGAATGCCCGCCCGGGTCTCAAGGCGCCATTGGCCACCGTGGGGACGACGCTGCCAAACGGCCTCAAGATCAAGCCTGCGAAGCTGCGCGGTGTCGAGTCGCGCGGCATGCTGTGTTCTGCACCCGAGCTTGGGCTTGGCGACGACGCCAGCGGCCTGCTGGAACTGTCTGAAGCTCTCGAGACCGGCACCGCACTGGCCCGGGCGCTGGGTTTGCCCGACTACGCCCTCGAGGTGGACCTTACGCCCAATCGTGCCGACTGTCTTTCTATCCGCGGCATCGCTCGGGAGCTTGCGGCGGCCGAATCGCTGGAATCCCGCGAACCTGAGATCGTCAAGGTCGCACCGATTCTGGACGACGATATCGAGATTGAATTGAACGACCCGGCCGACTGCCCGCGCTATGTCGGACGGCTTGTCCGCGGGATCAATCCGAAGGCAACCACGCCGGCCTGGATGGTCGAGCGCCTCGAGCGCTCCGGCTTGAGGTCGCGCAGCCCGATCGTGGATGTCACAAACTACGTGCTGCTCGAGTTGGGCCAGCCCATGCACGCGTTCGACGCCGGGATCATCAAGGGCGGCATCCGTGTGCGCCGCGCTCGGCCGGGCGACCGGATCACGCTGCTGGACGGGCAGGCGATCGAGCCCGACGAAGACATGCTGCTTATCTGCGATCACGAGAAACCGGTTGCTCTCGCGGGGATCATGGGCGGTCAGGATTCCGCGGTCGGTGATGCGACCCGCGACATCCTGCTGGAATCGGCCTGGTTCAATCCAGCCACCATCATCGGCAGGGGGCGGCGATTGGGTCTTGCCACGGATTCGTCGCACCGCTTCGAGCGCGGGGTGGATCCCGAGTTGCAGGTTCGTGCCATCGAGCGGGCGACCGCGCTGATACTGGATATTGCCGGCGGCCGGCCGGGTCCGGTCATCGAGAAGGCTTCGGGCGAGTACCTGCCCAAGGTGACCTCGATCAGGTTGCGTATGGACAGGGTGAATCGGGTCTTGGGCACCGACCTGGAACCCGGGCGCGTAAGCGATATTCTCACGCGCCTGGGAATGGAACTCGAGCCGGACGGCGATGACTTTCGGGTCACGCCACCCTCGGCCCGCCGCGATCTTGCCATCGAGGTCGACCTGATCGAAGAGGTCGCGCGCATGGTCGGCTACGATCAACTTCCGTCGCGTGCACCCGGCGGGCGCCTAAGGGCGGTGGTCGCCAGCGAACGCAGCGTGGCAATGGACGCAATCCGTTCCTCGCTTCACGCGCGCGGTTTTCAGGAAATCATGACCTGGAGTTTCGTCTCCGACGACGACCTCTCCATGCTTGCGCTGCAGGCATCGGCGCAGCCGCTGGCCAACCCGCTCAGCCAGGAAATGGGTGTGCTCAGAACCAGCCTCGTGCCGGGTCTGCTGCGAACCGTTGCTGCGAATCTGCGTCACCAGCAGCCGCGTTTGAAGCTCTTCGAAACCGGTCACGTCTTCTCCCGAGCTGGGGAATGGACCGAATCCGAGCGCATCGGCCTGGCAATTGCCGGCGATGCGCATCCCGAATCCTGGCTGGAAGAACGCCGTGATTTCGATTTTTATGATCTCAAGGGTGAGGTAGAGCACATGGCAGCCTGTGCCGGCCATGGCCCGGGTGCCCTTCAAACAGTGGCGAAGACCGTCGACTGGCTCCATCCCGGCCAGTCGTGCGCGCTGTCGCTTAACGGTCGGGATTTTGGATTCGCCGGCCAATTGCATCCTGGGCTTGCGGCCAAGCTCGACCTTGACGAAGCGGTCTTTGTTGCCGAGCTCGACCTGGACGTTCTTCGCGATCGTAACTTGCCCGTATTCACCGGCACGGCCCGCTATCCTTCGGTCAGGCGCGATCTTGCGCTGATCGTGCCCGAGCCGGTCCCGGCCGCGGATTTGCAGCGGGTGTGCGCCGAATCCGCGGGCCAAACGCTCGAGAAATGCATCATTTTCGACAAATATCAGGGCAAGGGGATAGAATCGGGCTACAAAAGTGTTGGTATAGGCTTGATTTTGCGCGATGTTTCGCGCACTCTTACCGATGAGGAAGTCGATTCGGTTATGCTGACCGTGTTCGAATCTCTACAAAGAGAATGCCAAGTAAGACTAAGAGGGTAGACGGATGGCTTTGACCAAGGCTGACCTGGCCAATACATTGTTCGAGGAAGTGGGGCTCAACAAACGCGAGGCCAAGGAGTTTGTTGATGCCTGGTTCGAGACGATCCGAGACGCGCTGGAAGCTGGTGAGCATGTCAAACTGTCGGGATTCGGTAATTTCCAGCTGCGCGACAAGAGCCAGCGCCCCGGGCGCAACCCGAAGACCGGTGAGGAGATTCCGATCAGCGCGCGCCGGGTGGTGACGTTCAAGCCTGGTCAGAAACTGCGTGGACGAGTGGAAGCTTATGCTGGATCCAGGAAGTAACCGCGAACTGCCGCCAATTCCAGCCAAGCGCTACTTCACGATCGGTGAGGTCAGCGAATTGTGTGCGGTCAAGCCACATGTGCTGCGCTACTGGGAACAGGAGTTCCCTCAGCTCAAGCCGGTCAAGCGTCGAGGCAATCGCCGTTATTACCAGCGCCACGACGTCATCATGGTGCGGCAGATTCGCTCGCTCCTGCACGAACAGGGCTTCACAATTCTCGGTGCACGCCAGCGGCTTGAGGGCGAAGCCGCGCGTGACGACGTATCGCGCAGTCAGCAACTCGTTCGCCAGCTACGCGGCGAACTGGAAGAAGTATTGCAAGTGCTGCGACGCTGAACCACGAGCACCGCGAGGCGATTATAATGTCGGGTCTGGACTCGGAGCGTAGCGCAGCCTGGTAGCGCACCACAATGGGGTTGTGGGGGTCGGGAGTTCGAATCTCCCCGCTCCGACCAGTTTTCCTGAGGGGTCCCTCGGCCCAGTCTCTTCCAGGGTTCGCATCACCCGGCTCGCGTCACTCGACGTTCATGTGCCCATCTGCATACTTCGGCGCTCAGGGGCTGGAAAAGTCGTCGATGAATCCCAAGGAAAGCCGGATGGAAATGAAACAGCAAGCCAACACGCTGCCGGATATCGCATCGCAGCCGCACGACCAACTCGCCGGCAAGCTGGACTGGGTCGGGATGAACCGCATCGAAGTCCCGGTGCGTATTGCCGGGAAAGATGGTGTGGCCATGCAGACTCCGGCCCACATCAGTGCGTTCGTCAACCTGGATGAGCCGGAAGCCCGGGGTATCCACATGTCCCGGTTGTATCTGCATCTGGACCGCGCGTTGGCCGAGCATACGCTAACGCCGCTGGCATTACGACACCTGTTGCGCGATTTTCTGGACTCGCACGCCGATCTCAGTAGTCGCGCATTGGTCCGGATAGATTTCGAATACCAGACCCGGCGCAAGGCGCTGGCCAGCGACAATTCGGGATGGCGCAACTATCCATTCAGTATCATTGCGACCCTGGAAGGCAAGAAGTTCTCGCTGGAACTGTCCTATGAAGTCACTTATTCGAGTACCTGCCCGTGTTCCGCGGCACTGGCACGCCAGTTGATTCAGCAGCAGTTCGAGAAGGATTTCGCTAAAGACGAGCGCGTCGACCGCGAATCCGTTTTGAACTGGCTTGGCACGGAGCAGGGGATCATGGCGACACCGCACAGCCAGAGGTCCATCGCCGACGTCAGGTTGCAGCTCACACCGACGTTCGAGGCATTCCCTTTCGAGGAGCTTATCGACCTCATCGAGAGCGCACTGAAGACGCCCGTGCAGACTGCCGTCAAGCGCGAAGACGAGCAGGAATTCGCCCGGCTGAACGGCCAGAATTTGATGTTCTGCGAAGATGCCGGCCGGCGGGTGCAAAAGGCGCTTGAAGGCGACGAGCGGATTCTGGATTACTGGGCTCGGTGCAGTCACTTCGAGAGCCTGCATCCGCACGATGCGGTCTCCATCGTCACCAAGGGTGTGGAGAACGGCTACCAGCCCATAGACAGCCACCGCTAGATCACCCGCCCCACATAGCCCAACGCCCCGTTCAATGATCGCATTCCACCCGCCGCCGGAACCCTGCGGCGTCGTGTGAAGTCTTGGGGTTCCCCGGAGTTTATCGCGTCGCGCGACACTATTTGGGGTAAAGTCCTTATAGCAAAATCAATGGTTCGCCGTGCGCGAACTGGTTTGCTTCTTTGGCGTTTGGGACTTAAATAGAGGGAATGTGGCAATGATCAAACTCTTGATCGTGGACGATCATCATTTGGTGCGCACCGGGTTGCGGAACATCATCGATGACGCCGGCGGAATCGAAGTCGTCGGTGAGGCGGGTACCGGAGAGCGAGCCATTCAGTTGAATCGGGAGAAGAATCCCGACGTCATTCTGATGGACATCGGGCTTCCCGGGCTTTCAGGTTTTGAAACCAGCGAACGCATCATGAACGCTCGGCCGTCGGTGCGCATCATCGCGCTCACGGCGCATAACAAGCCGCCGTTCCCCGCGCGCCTGCTCGAAATGGGCGCCGCTGGATACCTGACCAAGGCGTGCGACGCCGAAGAACTGGTAAAAGCGATCCGCAAGGTGTTTGACGGTGAGCGTTACGTTGGTTCCGAGATTGCGCAACAGCTTGCGATGTCGCTGTTGCCGGGGACTCCGCAATCACCGTTCCAGGAACTCACGCCGCGCGAAATCGAAGTCGCGATGATGTTGGCCAACGGCATGAAGTCTAGCGCCATCGCCGAGCGCATGAATGTCAGTCCGAAAACGATTTCAACTCACAAGTATCGGATTTTTGAAAAGATCGGGGTCGATAGCGAAGTGGCGCTGCTGCGCGAAGCGATTCGCTACGATGTCATAGAGACCGAAGGCTGAAAAGAGAAGGTCCGGGGCGAACCGGACCTCCTTGACAAGCTTCGTCTGGCGCCGGCAGCGTCAGGAACTTTCGCCGGGCTTCTTCCCATTCGGTTGGGACGACGGTTGCTCGCGCTTTTCCTCGCCGCCAGGCTTATCTTCGATCTTGAACAGGCCCGCCTGCTGTCCGACCGGACGCGCTGCAGTCGTCTTGCCGCTTTTGCCGCCGGACTTCTCGGACTGCTCGGGCTTGCCTCCGGACTGTTCCGGCTTCTCGCCGGACTGCGCGGGCTTGCCTCCGGACTGTTCCGGCTTTCCGCCGGACTGCTCGGGCTTCCCGCCGGACTGCTCGGGCTTGTCGTTGGCGTCCCGCTGGTCACCGGTAGAATACTTGTTACGGCGCTTTTTTCCGCCGCGACGACGGCGTTTCTTCTTGCTCCCGCCCGGCGCAGTGGGCTTGCCTCCATCCTTGGTGTCGGGCTTTTGATCGTCACCGCCTTTCTTGCGACCGCCCTTGTCTTCGCCCTGGTCACCGGGTTTGTCGCCGTCTCTTGGCTTGTGAGGCCGGTTGGCCGCATGCTTGGTGCCGCTTCGGGCGGACCCGGATTTTCGGGTTCTCTTTTTGCCGCCGCCACCCGCCGGTTTCGGCTTGCCTCGGCCGGAGGATCGACGCGATTTGTCGCTTTTTTCCTTTTCGTCGCTACCGAAAAGATTCGACAGCCATTCCTTGAATCGAGTCCAGCCGCTCTTCTCCGCGCGCACCGGGGCTGGCTGCGAGGGTCTCATCGTGCTGACGGCGGGCTCTTCGCGTGTCGTGAGGCCGGCCTGAATCTCCTGTTCGCTGACGACGGGTTCGACTTCATCGACCTGCGCAATGGCGTAGGAAGGTTCCTCGACTTCCTCGGAGGTGCGCAACCGCTGGATCTGGTAACGGGGGGTTTCCATCAGGTGATTGGCCACAATCGTGACCGGCGTCCCGGTCCGGCGTTCGATACTGTTGACGACCTCGCGCTTTTCGTTGAGCAGGAAGTTGGCCACGGCCAGCGGGGCCTGCACGATGACACGGCCGGTGTTGTCTTTCATCGACTCTTCTTCTGCAAGCCTGATGATGGCCAGTGCCAGTGATTCGATCGACCGGATGGATCCGTATCCGTCGCAGCGCGGGCAAACGATATGGCTTGATTCGCCCAATGACGGCCGAAGCCGTTGCCGCGATAGTTCTAGCAGGCCGAAGCGCGAGATGCGCCCGATCTGAACCCGTGCCTTGTCGGCGCGCATGGCTTCGCGTAGCTTGTTTTCCACGTCGCGCTGCGCTTCGCGGCTGTTCATGTCGATGAAATCGATGACCACCAGCCCGCCCAGATCGCGAAGCCGCAACTGGCGAGCGATTTCCTCGGCTGCCTCCAGGTTGGTCTGCAGCGCGGTCTCCTCGATGTCGGCGCCCTTGGTGGCGCGCGAGGAGTTGATGTCTATCGAAAGCAACGCTTCGGTATGGTCGATCACCACGGCGCCGCCGGACGGCAGGCGCACCTCGCGCGCAAAAGCGGATTCGATCTTGCTTTCGATCTGGAAGCGCGAAAATAGCGGGGTCTGCTCGTCGTAGCGCTTGAGCTTGCGCAGGTTGTGCGGCATCACCTGTTGCAGGAAGTCGCGTGCATCTTCGAAAACCTGCTCCGAGTCGATCAGGATCTCGCCGATGTCGTCGCGCATGTGATCGCGCAAGGCGCGGATGATGACGTTGCTTTCCTGGTAGATCAGGAACGGCGCCTTGCGAGATCCGGCGGCCGCCCCGATCGCTTCCCACAGCTGGATAAGGTAGTTCAGATCCCATTGTAGATCTTCGACCTCGCGGCCCACGCCTGCCGTCCGAACGATGAGGCCCATGTCCTTGGGCGCGTCGAGTTCGCGCAGCGCGTCCTGGATCATCTTGCGGTCCTCGCCGGTGACCTGGCGCGAAACACCGCCGGCGCGCGGGTTGTTGGGCATCAGTACCAGGTATCGTCCCGCCAGGCTGATGAAGGTGGTGAGTGCGGCGCCCTTGGTGCCGCGCTCTTCCTTCTCGACCTGGATGATGACTTCCTGACCGCCTTCCACCGCGTCCTTGATGTCCACGCGTTCGCCGTCGTCCAGGGCCTTGGCCGCGGATTCGGAAAAGTATTCACGTGCGATTTCCTTCAGGGGCAGAAAGCCATGGCGCTCGGAGCCGAATTCCACGAAGCAGGCCTCGAGGCTGGGTTCGACCCGGGTGATGCGGCCCTTGTAGATGTTGGACTTCTTCTGTTCCTGGGCGGGAACCTCGATGTCGAGGTCAACCAGGTTTTGGCCATCTGCGATGGCGACACGCAACTCTTCTGGTTGAGTCGCGTTGATCAGCATTCGTTTCATTGTCGTGTGGATTCCTAACAAATCGCTCCCGTCCGGCAAAGCCGGTCAGGTATCGGCGCCGAGACACGGCAGGCCGAAATCCCCGGACTGTTTCTGTTTCGTATTTGTCGCCGGGAGCGTCTTGATTGTCTGGTTGCCGCGCGAATCTTCAAATGCTTGATGGCACAAGAGAATCGGCGACGCGATTATTCGGTTCGGCAAGGCACGCCCTACATGGGTAGGCTGCTGCCTGCCTGATCCGGTATTCCGGCGCGCTGGAAGGGGCGCCTGCAAGTGCGGTTCAGCCGCTCCTGCTAATCAGGCGCACGTTCGAGCATCGTTGCCGGGGCCGAAAAAGTGCAGATCGGACCGGCATCCGCTGTCGGCAGGATGCGCCGGCCGACGGTGCGCAGGCATCATGACGTCTTCTTCATGCGCCTTTATCGAACACGCTACCGTCAAGCAGCACAAGTATACTTCAATTGGTGTTTTTCGGCAATTTCCCAGTGGTTTAAACCTTGTGTATTCATAAACTCATCTTAACCAGATTGCAGGCCCGGCGAGATGGGTGACGGCATCAGCTCGGTACGCGAGGTCGTGGTCGATGCCGACCACGGCGGACAGCGCCTGGACAATTTTCTTTCGCGCGAGCTGGGCCAGGTACCGCGCAGCCTCGTCTACCGCCTGATACGTACCGGACAGGTCCGCATCAACGGCGGGCGGGTCAAGCCCATGCGAAAGCTCAGGGCCGGCGACCGGGTGCGAATTCCCCCCGTTCGTGACCCGCGCGGAACCGAGGTTCCTCCGGTCAGAGTACCGGAGGCCCGAATCGCTGAAATCCGGACGAGGATTGTTCACAGCCAGAACGAGCTGATCGTCGTCGACAAGCCCGCCGGGCTGGCGTCGCAGGCCGGAACCGGACTGGCCTGGGGGTTGAACGACATCATGACCCGCATCGATTCGCGCGCGGTCCCGGTGCATCGCCTGGATCGCGAGACCAGCGGCCTGATGCTGTTTGCGCTGGGCGCGGCCAATGCTCGCGAATTGCAGAGCGGCTTTCAAAGCGGCGAGGTCGAGAAGCGCTACCTGGCTTTGCTCGACGGTCATCTCGACCAGCCCCGCGTGGATGTCGATATGCCGTTGAAGAAGATTCGCGACAGCAGCGGCCAGCACCGTGTGATCCCGGCCGAGGACGGGCAGACGGCGCGTTCGAGCTTCAAGCGACTGGAGAAGCTGCAAAGGCACGATTTCGTGGAAGTGCGCATCGAGACGGGGCGTACCCACCAGATCCGCGCCCATGCGCAGTTCCTGGGCACGCCGGTCGCCGGCGATGAACGATACAATCCGGGGTCGCCGCCGGCCGGGCTCGATCGCCTGTTTCTGCACGCGGGCTACCTGCGCCTCCCGTGGCCGGAAGACCAGGTATTCTCGTCGCCTTTGCCGGCCGAACTCAACCGGATCCTGGAGCGCTTGCGTTGAACCGGACAATTTCAAATTACTCGTCGCGGGACGTTCAGTCTTGATTTTTCAGCCGCTATCGGTCGCGATCGGCCTGCGCTACCTGAGGGCCAAGCGTCGCAACCATTTCATTTCGTTCATCTCGCTGATCTCGATGGCGGGCATCGCCGTGGGCGTGGCCATCCTGATTACCGTGATCTCGGTGATGAACGGATTCGAAAAAGAGTTGCGTGAACGGATCCTGGGCATGGTCTCGCACGCCACCGTATCGACCTGGGACCGTCCGTTCGAGGACTGGCCCGAGCTGATCGAGAATGCGAGGTTGAATCCCGAAGTCATAGGGGCCGCCCCGTTCGTCGAGCAGGAAACACTGCTCAAGGGCCGTGATGTTTCGGGCGCGCTGGTGCGCGGCATCGATCCGGCTCTCGAGCCGTCGGTTTCGGACCTGGACCGGCAGATGATCAGCGGCAGCCTCGGCGCGCTGGCCGACGAGCGCTGGCAGGTGGTGCTTGGCCTGGAGCTTGCCGCTCGGCTGGGTGTGGGGCCCGGCGATCCGGTCACCATCTTTGCCCCCGAAATCCGCGCCACGGCGGCCGGCGTGGTGCCGCAGGTGCGGCGATTCACGGTCGCCGGTATTTTCGAGGCCGGCGTGCACGAATTCGACAGTTCGCTGGCGGTCGTGCACTGGAAGGACGCTCAGGCACTGTTTCGGACCGGCCAGGGCGTGACCGGTGTGCGACTGGAGTTCACCGATCTTTTCCGGGCCCGTTCGATCGCGCTGGAGCTGGCCGAGTCGCTGCCGGGCTTCTACCGGGTACGTGACTGGACCCAGCAGAACGCAAACTGGTTCCGCGCCGTCCAAATGGAAAAGACCATGATGTTCATCATCCTGTCGCTGATCATCGTTGTCGCGGCGTTCAACATCATTTCCACCCTGGTGATGCTTGTTACCGACAAGCAGGCCGATATCGCCATCCTCAAGACCATGGGCCTGAGTCCGGGTCGGGTGATGCAGGTGTTCGTCGTCCAGGGCATGTCGATCGGCGTCATCGGCACGTTGCTGGGGACGGTAGGGGGCATCGTGCTGGCGCTGAACGTCGAGAGCATCGTGGCCGGGATCGAACAAATGCTCGATACCGAGTTCCTGTCGGCCGACATTTATTACATTTCGGATCTGCCGTCGGATCTTCAGGTGGTGGACGTGCTGCGTTTCTCCGGGCTGGCGCTGGTACTTTCACTGCTGTCGACGATTTATCCGGCGTGGCGGGCGGGCCGTACGCGGCCGGCGGAGGCGCTTCGCTATGAGTGAAGCGGTCGTCAAATGCGTCGGCGTCACGCGCCGTTTTCACCAGGGTCGCACCGCGCTGGACGTTCTGCGGGGCGTGGATCTGGAAATCGCCCGCGGTGAGCAGGTTGCGATTGTCGGTGCCTCGGGCGTGGGCAAGAGCACGCTGCTGCAGATACTGGGCGGACTCGACGATGCGACCGAAGGCAAGGTCAGCGTGGCCGGTCACGACATGGCCCGCGCCTCCGAGCTGGAGCGCGGACGCCTCCGCAACCGTCACCTCGGTTTCATTTACCAGTTTCATCACTTGCTGCCCGAGTTCAGCGCGGTCGAAAATGTCGCGTTGCCGCTGATGATCGGGGGACAGTCGGCCTCGAAGGCGCGCCGTGCCGCAGCCGAATTGCTCGGACGCGTCGGGCTGGGCGAGCGGCTCGAGCACAAGCCCGGCGAGCTTTCCGGTGGCGAACGCCAGCGGGCTGCCGTTGCCCGCGCATTGATTCACCAGCCGGATTGCGTGCTGGCCGACGAACCGACCGGCAACCTGGACGAGGCCACCGCGACTTCCGTGTATGAACTCATGCTCGGGTTGAACCAGGAATTCGGTATCAGCTTCGTGGTCGTCACTCACGACACCGGCCTGGCCGGGCGCATGGACCGGCGCTTCGAAATGACCCACGGCGTGCTGCGCGCGATCGATTGATGCGGACGCACGCGGCGCGGGGTGGTCGGATCGCGCTGCTGTTTTGTCTTGGTGCCGTGTCTGCCGCGGCACTTGCGTTCGTGGTCGCGGTTTCGTCTGCGCTGGCGCTGTTCGGCATTGTTGCGGCACTGGCAGCCTTTCCATCAACCCGGATCTGGGCAGCGTTGCCGGCTGGCATGCTCTGGTTCTCGCTGCACGCGTTGTGGCACCAGCATGATGCGTGGCCTGACGAGCGAGCCGGTGAAATCGTCGAGCTGACCGGCCGGGTCGTCGGTCTGCCCGAGCAGCGTGGCGGTCGCGTGCGACTGGAATTCCAGCCGGACGCCGAGACGCGCGGCGCCGGCGCGCCCGTTCGGATTCTGCTGAGTTGGTACCGTCCGCTGGAATGGTTTCGTCCCGGCGAAACATGGCGTATCAAGGCCAAACTGGAGCCGCCAAATGGGAGAGTCAATCCCGGCTTGTTCGACTATCAGCGCTATCTTGTAGCACGAGGCATCGGCGCGCTGGGCAGCATTCAGTCGGCCGTGCGCCAGTCCGTGTCCGGGCCGGCGTCCGCACCCGACCGCTTCCGACAGCGGCTGGCGAACTGGCTGCAGGCCGAAACCGTCAATCTCGATGCGGCCGCGCTGCACCGCGCGCTGACGGTGGGCGACCGCACGGCGATGTCGCCCGCGCTGGCCGAGCGGCTGCGTCTTACCGGCACCGCTCATCTGCTTTCCATCTCCGGACTTCACGTGGGAATGGTCGCCGGCATCGCCGGAATGCTTGCAGGTTTGCTGGCGACGCCGCTGTTGAGCTTGCGCGGGTGGTCGGATCGCCAACGTGTGGTGCTGGTCACGGGACTGGTCGCCGCGCTGGGCTACGCGCTGCTGGCCGGATTCAGCCTGCCGACGGTGCGTGCGCTGGTGATGCTGCTGGCCGGTTTCGGCGCCATGCTGTGGCGCCGCGGAATCCAGCCGGGCAGGGCACTGCTGACCGCGCTCTTGGCAGTGTTGCTGATCGATCCCATGGCGCCGCTGGCGATCGGCTTCTGGCTGTCGTTTGCCGCCGTGGCCGTGTTGATCTGGGCGTTCTCGGGCCGCTCGCGCGGCAAGGGCTGGCTGCGCGGGCTGGTGCAGGCCCAGCTCGTCATAGCGATTGGTCTTCTGCCGCTCAATATCGGCATCTTTCAGCAATGGGCACCGACCGCGCTGGCCGCCAACCTGATCGCCATTCCGCTGGTGGGCCTCTGGATACTGCCGTGCCTGTTGGGCGCCCTGGTGCTGTTTGCGCTTGGTCTGCCGGCCGGATTCATGGTCTCGATTTCCGAGCGCGGGCTTGAGTTGTTCCTGTTGATGCTGGATGAATTGACCGGCGCCGGCCAATGGTTGACCGCCGTGGGCGCGCCGGCGCTGCCGGCGCCCGGCCTGGCGGCCATCGTGATCGCGGCCGTCGGCGCGCTGTGGCTGCTGGCGCCGCGCGGCTGGCCGCTAAGACCGCTGGGTGCGCTGCTTTTCCTGCCGCTGCTATGGCCGGGCGGGGGTGGGCCCGGTCCGGGCGAGTTCGAGCTGACGGTGCCTGATCTCGGTGACGGCCAGGCGGTGATTGTCAGAACGGCAAGCCGGGTTCTGCTCTACGGCACCGGTCCGGGCGATGGCGCCGAGCGCAGCCTGGTGGCCGGCACCATCGCGCCGCTGGTGCGCCAGGGCGGCCGGGCCGCTGTCGACCGAATCGTCGTGCCTTTCCGGCACCGCGACTATACCGGTGGCCTTGCCGCGGCCAGGCGCCAGTGGCCCGGCGCGGATGTGATCGCGCCGGACGCGGGCGGTGATGCTCGTTGCATCGAGGGACAGCGCTGGACGGTCGACGGCGTCGAATTCCGCTTTCTGCATCCCTCGGCGGCCCTGCCGGATCTGGGGGGCGATTCCAGCTGCGTGCTGGAGATTCGCTCGCCTTTCGGCAGCGCCATGCTGACCGGTGGCATAGGCGCCAACGTGACCCGACGGTTGGCGGCGCGGAATGCCACCCGGACGGTGGACGTTGTGGTGCTGCCGCGCTCCGGGCATGCCGAAAGCCTGGACAGCGAATGGTTGGCGCATCTCTCGCCGCAAATAGCGATCGCGACGGTGAGCGCCTTCAACCGCCGCGGGCTGCCGCATCCGCGCAGCCGGGAGATGCTGACCGAAGTTGGTGCTCGGTTGCTGACGACCGGTCATTGCGGCGCGTTGTCGCTGCGCTTCGAGGCCGGGAAAATGGCCAGGGCATCGGCCGAAGTGTTGGCCCGGCCGCGATTCTGGCGCGGCTCCGAAGACTGCGCCGCATCCGTCGTGGATCTCCAGTAGCGGCAGGCTGGATACATCGGCCACCGACTCCGTTATCATGCACGGACTGGATTCGCGGAAGATGCAGGGCTATGCTTGAAATCGTATTGGCCGGCGGCTGGTTGATGGCACCCATCGTGCTGTGCTCGGTGCTGTCGGCAACCATCATTTTCAATCGTGCCTGGATGCTGCGCAGGCGTCGTGTGATGCCATCCGGGATCGCCGAAAAGGTTTCTGCCTGGGCCCGCCAGCGCGAACTGGACCGCAAGCACCTCGAGGCGCTGCGCCGCAGCTCGCCGCTGGGGCGCGTGCTGGCCGCTGCGCTGGACAATCGCGACCGGGCACGCGATGTGGTCAAGGAAGCGGTGGAAGACACCGGCCGACAGGTGGTTCACGAGCTCGAGAGTTTTCTCAACACGCTGGGAACAATCGCCGGCATCACGCCGCTGCTGGGACTGCTTGGCACGGTCATCGGCATGATCAAGGTCTTCAGCGCGATCATGGAAGCCGGTGTCGGCGATCCCGCGCCGCTGGCCGGCGGAATTTCCGAGGCGCTGATCACCACCGCGGCCGGGCTTACGGTGGCCATTCCCACCTATTTCTTCTATCGATATTTTCGCGGCAAGGTCCGAGCCTACGTCGTCGGCATGGAGCAGCAGGCGCTCGAGCTCATCAATACCATCGAGCATGGCAACCGCGAGCTCCGACGGTCGGAACTCGGCTGGGGTTAGTACACTGGTGTACCCCGCCACTCATTCTGTAACTTTCAGAGCGTGCCTGAGTCGACAGGGCAAGGCACGATCCGCAGTGAATGGCACGTCCTTTACAAGGATCGTAACGCCGCAATGTCGACTCAGACGCGCTCCCGAAGGGCGAGCCGGAAAGCGCTCATCCGCGGTGTTAGGGCTCTTGGAAAAGGGCGGGCCATTCCCGGCGAGCCCTGCCTTGCGGCTAAGCACTTTCCGACTCGCTGAAGGTTAAAGAATGAGTGGCGGGGTACACTAGAACCATGCGCTTGCAGACCGAACAGGACGAGGAACCGGAAATCAACCTGACGTCGTTGATCGACGTGGTATTCCTGCTGCTGATCTTCTTCATGGTCTCGGCCACTTTCGAGCGCCAGGCGCTGCTGCGCGTCGAACTGCCCGAGGCCGCGACCTCCGAGCGCGAAACCCTGCCCGACCGGATCGAACTGGTGGTTACCGAGACCGGCGACTATTTTGTCGGCGACAACATGCTGGCTGATCAGCGACGGGATACGTTGAGACTGGCACTATCCCAGGCTTTTGCCGGCAGACCCGAAGCGCTTCTGGTGATTCGAGCCGATTCGCGGGCCCAGCACGGCCTCGTGGTGCGGGCGATGGACGCGGCTTCGGCCGAGGGCATCACGAAACTTACCATCGCCACGGCCAAAGAGGATGGAGCGGAGCCGTGAATCCGGCGGTGGAGCCCGCGCGGCCGACCGCCAGGATTTACCGGCGGTTGCTCGGTTTTCTGGACGGCCGGCGCGGCGTTTTCTCGCTTGCGCTGCTTGCCGTGGCCATGGACGCCGCCGGCCAGGCGATGTTCATCTACCTGCTCCGGCCACTGATCGACGACACCCTGGTCACCACCACGCCGACGTTCGATTTGATGTTGCCGGCGCTCGTGCTGGGCGCAGTGATTCTTCGGGTCATAGGTAACTACGGCGGCATGTTCGGAATGGAATGGATAGGGCGGGCGGTCATCGCCGATCTCAGGCGCGACCTGTTCGGACGCTATCTCACGCTGCCGTTCGCCGACTTCGACCGCGAGGGCAGCGGCACGATGATCTCGCGCCTGACCTACAACACCGAGCAGGTCGCCCAGGCCACCACCACTGCACTGATAGGCGTGGCGCGCGACTCGCTGATCGTGCTCGGCCTGCTGATCGTGATGCTGCTGCAGTCGTGGCGACTGACCATGACCATGTTGCTGCTGCTTCCAGTGGTGGCGTTCGTGGTGTTCGTCGTCAGCCGCCGTTTTCGCAAGATTTCCACCTCCATCCAGGATTCGATGGGTGCGGTTACCCACATGACGGAACAGGCTGTGCACGCCCAGGAAGTGATCCGCATATTCGACGGCCAGGGACAGGAAGCCGAAGCCTTTGCCCAGTCCAACCACGTCAACCGCAAGCTGCACCTGAAGCTTCGCGCGACCCAGCTGATGTCGTCGTCGCTGATCCAGGTGGCGGCCGGTCTCGCCGTAGTTGCGCTGCTGGTGATCGCCGGCAGCCAGTTCATGCGGGCCGAGGTGACGGCCGGCATTTTCATGTCGGTGCTGGGCGCCATGGTGGCCACCATTCCGCCGCTCAAGCGGCTGACCAACATTCACGTTCTGATCCAGAGGGGGCTCGCGGCCGCCGAGAGCATATTCGAGGTGCTGGATCGGCCGGCCGAACCCGACAACGGTGAGCACCGGCCCGACGCCATCCGCGGGCGAATCGATTTCCAGCGCGTTTCTTTTCGCTATCCCGACAGTTCCCAGCCGACGCTGGAAGATATAGACCTGACGCTCTTACCCGGCACGGTTACCGCGCTGGTCGGGCGCTCCGGTTCGGGCAAGACCACGCTCGCCCGTCTGCTGCCGCGTTTCTATAATCCGACCTCGGGCGCCATCATGCTCGACGACGTTGACCTGCAGGCGTATGCGCTTCGGCCGCTCAGGCGGGCCATCGCACTGGTGGGCCAGCAGGTGGTGCTGTTCGACGGCAGCATAGAGGACAACATCCGATACGGCATGTTGTCGGATTGCTCGCGCGAGCAGGTGGCCCAAGCGGCGCAGGATGCCTGGGCAATGGAATTCATCGACCGACTGCCCCACGGTCTGGACACGATCATCGGCAGCAACGGTATCCAGCTGTCCGGTGGCCAGCGGCAGCGCATCGCGATCGCCCGGGCGCTGCTCAAGAATGCACCGGTGCTGATTCTGGATGAGGCAACATCGGCGCTGGACGCCGAATCCGAAAAGCTCGTCCAGCGCGGCCTCGCCCGGCTGATGACCGATAGGACCACGCTGGTGATCGCCCATCGACTGACAACCGTGGAGCGCGCCGACCAGGTGGTGGTGCTGGATGCCGGGCGCATCGTCGAGCACGGCACGCACGCGTCGCTGCTGGCCGAGCAGGGCAGTCTTTACCAGCATCTCTACCAGGCGCAGTTCCGTGACCCTGACTCGACTGCAGGATAGCCCGTGCGCAATCGCATCGCCCGCACGCTGACCGGCATCTGGTACTCGAGCGCGGCGCCGCCGGGGCTGCTCAGAGCCGCTTCCGCTCTCTACGCACGCGCCGTCCGGGGCCGGCTGGTCCGGCCGTGCGCAAAGCCGCCGTGCCCGGTGATCGTGGTCGGCAACCTGGTGGCCGGCGGCAGCGGCAAGACGCCGGTGGTCGCGGCGCTGGTGGATTCGCTGGCCGAGGCCGGGTATGCCGTTTCCATCATCAGTCGCGGCTACGGCGGGCGGACAGGCCCCCGGCCCGTGCGCGTCGAATCCGGATCGAGCGCGATAGAAGTCGGCGACGAAGCGCTGGAACTTCACTCGAGAACCGGTCGGCCGGTGTGGGTCTGTCGCAAGCGTGATTCGGCGCTGGAGGCCGCGCTGGCCGACGGCGCGCAGGTCGTGGTGTCGGATGACGGGCTGCAGCACATGGCATTGCCGCGCAGCTTCGAGGTCTGCGTTGTCGACGCCCGTCGCGGGCTCGGAAATGGCTTTGTTCTCCCTGCCGGCCCATTGCGTCAGCCGGCAGACCGGCTCCAAACGGTCGACATGGTGCTGATCAAGCGGGCCCCATCTGAAACCGGAATCAGCAGTGATCTTCCGGGCACGCCGTTCGAGCTCGAAAGCGGCGAGCTAGAGGCGGCCCGCGGTGACGCGCGGCCGCCTCGGCCGCCGGCGCAGATCGATGCCCTTGCCGGGATCGCCGATCCTGAGCCCTTCTTCGAGACGCTGGAGCGGCGCGGGTTCCGGCTCCGTCGCCATCCGCTGGTCGACCACCAGCCAATCAGTGTCGAATTGCTCGCCGGGCTTTCAGGACCGGTGGTGATGACCTCCAAGGACAGCATGCGCCTGCCGCGCCTGGTTCGGGATCAGAAACGTGACGATCTGTTCGTCCTGCCTGTGCGCGCCCGACTGCCGGAAGACGTGTTGCAAAGAATTGCCCGCCATGTGCGAGAATTTCTCGCGTGACCCGCTTCCATATCATCATTCCGGCGCGCCTGGCGTCGAGTCGTCTCCCGGAAAAGGCGCTGGCCGACCTGGCCGGGAAACCGCTGGTGGTGCGTGTCTGGGCGCGTGCGCTGGCCGCTGGCGCCGAAAGCGTGCACGTGGCCACCGACAGCCGGCGCATCGCCGACGCGATCCGGGCGGTCGGCGGCGAGGTGGTGATGACCGCAGCCGAGCATGATTCCGGCACGTCGAGGCTGTCGGAGGCTGCGACCTCTCTCGGTTTGGGCCGCGACGACGTCGTGGTCAACGTCCAGGGTGACGAACCGGCGGTGCCCATCGCTTGCCTGAAGCAACTGGCCGGTCTGCTGGCCTCGAGACCGAGTGCGCGCATGGCAACGCTATGGGCGGACCTTGCCGACCGGGCGCAGTGGATGGATCCGAACGTGGTCAAACTGGTCGCGCGAGCCGACGGCAGCGCGCTTTATTTCAGTCGCGCGCCCATACCGGCCCGGCGCGATGGCGGCTGGCCGGAGGGACTGGCCCGTCGTCACGTCGGGCTTTACGCCTATCGCGCCTCGGCGCTTGCCGAATGGCCCGATCTGCCGAGAAGCCCGCTCGAGGACTCCGAAGCGCTGGAGCAGCTGCGCGCGCTGCAGGCCGGCTGGGAGATCGCCTGTGAACGCGCGGCCGAGCCCATTTCGCCCGGGGTGGACACCGCCGCGGACCTGGATGCGATGCGCGCACACTTCGCCGCACTTGAAACCGAATGGGAAGACAAACGATGAGTCAACGATTGCTGTTCGTCTGCATGGGCAACATTTGCCGCAGCCCGACCGCCAAGGGCGTTTTCGACCGAGCGCTCGAGGAGGCGCGGATCGCGTTCGAAAGCGAATCGGCGGGCACCCATGACTACCACGTCGGTCACCCGCCGGATCGGCGCGCCGTGGAAGCGGCCCGGCGCGCCGGGGTCGACATCGGCAGCGACATTTCGCGCCAGTTCGTGCGCGACGATTTCCATCGCTTCGACCGGATTTTCGCGATGGACCGGGCGAACCTCGAGCACATGAACACGATTCGGCCGGACAACGCCAGCGCCCGCATTCAACTGGTCATGGAACTGGTGCCGGATTACGGTATGGAGGAGGTGCCGGACCCGTATTACGGTGGCCGTGCCGGGTTCGTTCAGGTCATCGATATGCTTGAAGCCGCGGCCGAGGCCCTGGTACGCGAACTCAGGTCCTGAATCTGCTCTATGAGTAAAAAGCGCTCGAAAAAGGCTTTCGACGGTCGCGATTTCGCGCGCACCCTGGCCGAATCGCCGGGCGTTTACCTGATGCGCGATGAAGAGGGCAAGGCGCTCTACGTCGGCAAGGCGCGCAACCTCCGAAAACGGGTGTCCAGCTATTTCGATCGCCGCGACAAGGGCCCGCGAATAGGGCTGATGATCTCGAAGATCGCGTCCATGGAGGTCAGCCTGACCCGCACCGAGGCCGAGGCCCTGCTGCTGGAGAACGAGTGGATCAAATCGCTTGCGCCACGCTACAACATCAATCTTCGGGACGACAAGAGCTATCCGTGGATTCGGCTGACCAGCCACCAGGAATTTCCGCGCATCGGCTTCTATCGCGGCGGCCGTTCCCGGCCGGGGGAATATTTCGGCCCGTTTTCCAGCGCCGGAGCGGTGCGCGAGACGCTCAACCAGGTCTACCGGCTGTTCGGTATCCGCCAGTGCACCGACACCGTGTTCGCCAACCGCAGCAGACCGTGTCTGCAATACCAGATCAAGCGTTGCAGCGCACCGTGTGTGGACTATATCGACCACGACGACTATGCGCGTGACGTCGAGGCGGCCCGGGCCTTTCTGAAAGGTGAGAACGACGCCGTCATCGAGCACCTCGGCGAGCGCATGCGCCAGGCCAGCGAGGCGCTGGATTTCGAGACCGCCGCGCTTCTGCGCGACCGCGTCCAGGCCATTCGCAATATCCAGGGAGGACAGTTCGTCACTGACGGCGCCGAGGAACTGGACGTCATCGCGCTTGCTGTCGAAGGTGGGGCCGCGGCCGCGCAGGTGGTCGAATTCCGGGCCGGCCGAAACGTAGGCGGACGCACATTCTTCCCCTCCAACGTGGACCCGGATGCCCCACCAAGCCGGGTCATGGCGCAGTTCCTCGGTCAATATTATGCCGAGCGTCTTCCCCCGGCCGAGATCATTGCAAGTCCCGCGCCCGAAGACGTCGAAGTGCTCGAACAGGCGTTGGCCGAGCGACGCGGCCGCAAGATCCGGATTTCCGGCAAGGTTCGCGGCGAGCGTCGCCAGTGGCGCGAGATGGCCGAGACCAACGCGCGCGACGCCCTGCGACGCCGACGCGACGAGAGCGACCAGATCGGCAAGGAGCTGGCTTCGCTGGCCGAATTGCTGAAGCTGGAGGCGCCTCCCGAGCGAATCGAGTGCTTTGACATCAGCCACATTTCCGGCACCGAGACGGTCGCCTCCTGCGTGGTGCATACCCCGGCCGGCATGCAACGCAAGCTCTACCGCCATTTCAACATCGAGAACATCGAACCCGGCGACGATTACGCGGCAATGCAGCAAGCGCTGGAGCGGCGGTATCGACGCGTGCTGAGCGAAGACCCGGAGTCGCTTCCCGACCTGGTTCTGATCGACGGCGGTCGCGGCCAGTCCGACCGCGCCCGAATGGTGCTGGCCGAACTGGGTCTGGATCAGTTGCCGGTCGTCGGCATTGCCAAGGGACCGGCGCGACGGGCCGGGCACGAAACATGGGTGATGGACCGGCGCGAAGCCGTGCCCGGACCCAATCATCCCGCCTCGCTCCTGGCTCAGCGCATCCGTGACGAGGCGCACCGCTTCGCCGTCCACGGCCACCGGCGCCGACGGCAGAAGAAATCGACCGAGTCGCCGCTGGAAAAGATTCCGGGCGTCGGCCCGCGCCGGCGTCAGAGATTGCTCAATCACTTCGGCGGGCTGAAGGGCGTGCGCGCTGCCGGGATCGAAGAACTGAGCCGGGTCGACGGTATCAACACGCAATTGGCCGAAGCGATCTACCAGCACCTGCGAAAATGACAGCTCGTCCCGGGCAGGTTCCATGCAGACCGGGGTAAAAAACGCGTACCATAACGCCTGAATCAGCCGTCCGGCCAGCCGCTTGTCAATCACGTTTCCAACAATCCTGACGCTGTTGCGCATCGTGATGATTCCGGTGCTGGTCGTGGCGTTCTTCCTGCCGTACCCCTGGTCCAACGAACTCGCTGTGGGTATATTCATCGCCGCCGGCATCACTGACTGGGCGGATGGCTGGATTGCCAGGCGCTACGGCCTGACCAGCCCGTTCGGAGCGTTCCTGGATCCGGTGGCAGACAAGCTGATCGTCGCCGTGGCTCTGATCCTTATCGTGCAACGTCATCCCGAGGTCATGATCGCGATCGCCGCAGCAGTGATCATGGGACGTGAGATCACGATCTCGGCGCTTCGAGAATGGATGGCCGAATTGGGCAAACGTGCCCTGGTCAAGGTCTCTCATGTCGGCAAGTCCAAGACCATCTTCCAGATGGTTGCAATCGGCTTCCTGCTCTACGGCGACCCGCTGCTGGGCTTGCCGGTGCTGATGATCGGAAAGATCCTGCTGCTGGTTGCTGCGGTGTTGACAATCTGGTCGATGGTTATATACCTCCAATCCGCGTGGCCCGCAATTCGACCCTGATGGCCGCTGAGCACACGGCTGTCGGCGTCCGGCGGTGCTCGCGGTCCTCATGCACTTGAATTGTGCACTGCGGTCGCTGCGCTCCGGCGGCCGACGACAGCCGCGCGCTCAGCGGCCCTCAGCGCCGAATTGTGCTGGCAGGCGTCTATGCCGGTGGTTTTGTATTAAATCGATTCGAAGGAAGGAAATGGCAAGCGTGAAAGACAAGAAGAAGGGCTCCATGGCGGCCAGGGCCGATCGGCATGAGTATTACGAGGCGAGCGTTCAGGATACGGAGTCGGAGCTGGATTTCGTTTCCGAGACGTTCCAGGAACTGACCGGACGAAGACTGAAATCGATTCGCGAGGACTTCTGCGGGACCGGCAACACGGCCTGCGCCTGGGTGGCGTCCGGCCGGGATCACACGGCAGTGGGCGTAGACCTGGACGAGGACACGCTGCAGTGGGGCCGCGAGCATCACGTTGCCGGGCTGAAAAAGGGTGCGCGCGAGCGGGTCAGTCTGATCCGGGGCGACGTGCTGGATACGCCGACCGACCCGGTCGACGCGGTGCTGGCAATGAACTTCAGTTATTACCTGTTTACTACCCGGCCTCGGCTACGCGATTACTTTCGTGCGGCGCTTGCAGCTCTCAAGTCGGACGGCGTGCTGTTTCTGGATGCCTTCGGCGGCTACGAGGCGCACCAGGAACTCGAGGAGCGCACCGAGCACGATGACTTCACCTACGTCTGGGATCAGGCCGAATTCAACCCGATCAACCAGCACATGACGTGCAAGATTCATTTTGAGTTTCCGGACAGTTCCGAGATGCGCGATGCCTTTGTATATCACTGGCGACTATGGACGCTACCGGAGGTTCGTGAATTGCTGCTGGAAGCCGGCGCCGGATCCGCCACGATTTACTGGGAAGGCACGGACGAGGAAACCGGGGAGGGAGATGGGATCTACAGCCCGAGCGAGCGGGGCGACGCAGACGCAGGCTGGATCGCCTATATCGTGGCCCGACCGAAACAGATCGCCTGACTGCTCCGGATTTTCTTCTAAAGCGAGAAAATCGTCGAAAGCCATTCGTCCAGGCCTTCGTAGTCCTCCGGGTCGACCGACACAAAGCGGTCAATATCCAGTTCGAACAGCGCAGCGTGATGTGTCTCGTCCTCATGCAGTGCCGTCATCGCGTCAATCAGCGTCTGGCGCAGATCCGGGGGCACGTCGGGCGAAGCCGACAGCGTCAGACCGGGAAACTCCGTTGAAGTCTCCACCGGATACAGGTTGGGGTAACGCGCAACCAGATTGTCGGGCGCAATGGCGGCATCGGCTTCGGCCGAGAACACCATTTCGACGGCATCCAGCCAGGACGTGGCGGTTGACAGGATGAGGGGCTGCTGCAGCGGATTGTCGAACCAGTCGGCCAGTATCAGGTAGCCGAGGCTTGGCGAAGGCAGGCTTGCAATCCTGCGTCCGACGAAATCGTCGAGGCTGTCGTCGGCCAGTGCGCCGGTGGTCAGCAGCGAAAACATTGTCGGCGAGGCCGGCGCGACCAGCGGCTGGTAATCAAAATTGACCATCCTCCAGGCCGCCATGTGCGCGTCTTCGAGGATCAGGGGCGGTACTTCATTGCGCTTGGCATTGAGCCAGTAACGATGAAAATTGCGATCGACCGTCAGCGTGATTTCCAGTCCGGTCGAATCGTTGAGGTAGTCGACCAGAGGTTGGTAGACGAGGCGTGCCTGTTCAGGGGGATATTCCGGGTTCACCAGGAGCTCGAGTGGACCGGTCAGCGATTGCACCGGCACTTCCGATGTCGTTTCGGGGTTGTCGGCCTGCGCCGCTGAATCCTGTTCGGCCGCAACCTGGCCAAAGGTTATGGACGAAGCAAACAGTGCAAGCACTGCCCACAGCGCGTTGCGGACATTTCCCTGCATACGGTTCTGACGACAGTCATGACAATCGTTCATCTTTTTGTCTACCCCATCCATTTATCTTGTTGAAGTTTTTCTCGTAAGTCATTGATGGAAAATTCAATTATTGGTTCGAATATTAGCACAAAGATATTTCCTCAGAACAGCGTTCCCGTGTGTGAACCAATAGTGATTTTTGCGCTGTCTTCGGCTTCCGCCGCCACCACAGCGAGACCGATCGCGCTTCCCGGCTGTCCTGGCTCAGCGACCGCGTAAAGCACCTGGGCTGGTTTTTCGGCAAGCTTGAATTCGCGGCCCGGTGGGGGCGGCGAATCGGCGGCCAGGCGAAATCGCGCCGTTCGACGCGTGACCCGGCCCCGGTAGTGGACCCGCGCGATGACTTCCTGGCCCGGGAAACATCCCTTCTTGTAACTGAGCCCGCCGAGTGCGTCCAGCCCCAGCATTTGCGGCAGGTACGCGCCCGCGGTCGCGGGCAGTATCCATGCCATCGCGCATTCGATGTCGGCCTGCAGCCACTGGTCCGACAGCCCTTCCGCGCCGTTTCCTGCGTCATCGCCGGGTTTTCCCAGCAGCAGCGAGCGGTCCGGGTCCAGGGCCAGCTCGAGTGCCTGTTGTTCTTGCGAGGGGGGTGCAACGGCCGGATACGCAGCGACGTCTCGTTCGAGCGCCACCTTTCGACCGATGCTGAACATGCGTGCGCGCTTGAGCGTGGGCGCCACCAGCGCTTCGGGCAATACCAGCCAGACCCGGTCGCCGTCGACGCCAATCAGAAGCACCGCATCGGCGCGTCCGTCGGGGCTGCACCACGCAGCCGGGTGCAACCGCGAATCGGCGATCGCCGCGACGTCGATGGTCAATTGCGATTGCATGAAAGCAATGGCGTCGGGTCCGGTCACCTCGATTGCGCGCAGACGAATTGAAGGAATGTGGTCAAGCTGTGACATCCGATCACACCATATCGGTAAAATAAGCAGTCATGAATGATACCGAACCTGTATGCAACCCGTCAGAAGCCGCCCCCGCCAGCGGCGATCAGCATGATTCGCAGCCGGAAAAGCATGAATCGTGCGGTAGCGATGGCGATGCCGAGCATCCCGATCGACCGAAAGACCCCGCCCAGCAGCCACGTGAGATCGGCGGGCGCAAGGGCCCGGATCCGGTTCGCTATGGCGATTGGGAAAAGAACGGCCGTTGCATCGACTTCTGAATTCGGGCTTGAAGCCGCCGATCACGTGTAACATCCGAATGCGAAAGCACTGAACCGAACCATGGATTTTTGAGAATGGAAACCAATCAACGCCCGTTATCGCCTCATCTTCAGATTTACCGGCCACAGTGGACTTCGGTGCTATCGATTCTGCATCGAGTAACCGGGGTGTTGCTGAGCATCGGTACCGTCCTCATGGTGGTCTGGCTGGTGGCGCTTGCGCAGGGCGAACAGGCCTATGAGTCGATGATCGGTTTGATGTCGACGCCTTTGATGCTGATTGCGCTTGTCGGCTGGACCCTGGCGCTGTTCTACCACTTGCTAAACGGCATCCGCCATCTGCTTTGGGATACCGGGACCATGCTGGAGCTCAAGCCGGCGCGTGCCAGCGGATGGCTGGTGGTTATTCTGGCCTTTGTCCTGACGGCAGTCGTCTGGGGAGGCTTGTTATGAAAGCGCTGCGCAACCCGCTTGAAAGAGCTATCAATCACGGCTCGGCCGGTAGCGGGGTTCACCACTGGTGGGCTCAGCGCTTCAGCGCGATTTTGCTTGTGCCGCTGACTATCTGGCTGATCTGGACACTGGCTGTGCTTGTGGGCGCCGACTACACCGCAGCCCGCAACTGGATTGCGTCGCCATGGAATGCTTCCATGGCAGTTCTGCTGGTGGGTTCGACCTTCTATCACGCGCGACTCGGCATGCAGGTCGTCATCGAAGACTACGTGCACCAGCGGGCAGTGGAAGTCGCGCTCCAGGTTCTGGTAGCCGCCGCGGCGCTGGTCGGCGCGATCGTTTCAATGGTTGCGATCCTGAAAGTGGCCTTTACCGGTTGAGATCGACCGCTGATTGCAGGCGCTTACTCGAGGCTGGCCTTGTCGAGTGAAAACCCGCCAGAGCCCGGTGCTCTGCCGATCGAAATGCCAAGAATCTGAACAATAATCGCTGGAACCTGAATGTCTCACAGCTACAACATCGAAAAGCATGAATACGACGTGGTCGTCGTCGGCGCCGGCGGTGCCGGCCTTCGCGCAACCATGGGTCTTGCCGCAACCGGCTTGAACACTGCCTGTGTCACAAAGGTGTTCCCGACGCGCTCGCACACGGTCGCCGCGCAGGGTGGCATGAGCGCCGCGCTCGGCAACATGGGCGAGGATGACTGGCGCTGGCACATGTACGACACCATCAAGGGGTCCGATTGGCTGGGCGACCAGGATGCGATCGAATACATGTGCCGCGAGGCGATCCCGTCGGTCATCGAGCTCGAGCATT
>DATFJJ010000314.1:0-13563 GCA_035269245.1 Wenzhouxiangellaceae bacterium
TGATGAAATAGCCCAGGCTGGTCGACAGCACCTGGTCGGAATTGACCGCGTAGACGAAGACCAGCCAATTGACCGCTACAAGGGCGCCGCTCAGCATCAGCGCAGCTGCGACCCTGGGGCTGATCGCTATATGCGCACGAAAGTTGCGTCGATTACGCAACGCGAGTACCAGCGCCAGGAAACCAACCGACCAGACCACCCGGTGGGCAATTATCTCGTCTGCGCCCGCGGCGGCGACCAGCTTGAAGTAAAGCGGCACCAGCCCCCAGAACGAATAGGCACCAAGCCCTGCAAACAGAGCCTTGCGGGCGGTGTCCCCGGCGTGGTCCTCCAGCACACGATCAGTCATGCCGCCCGGATGTGCTCCCTCACGGTCGCACTCGAGGTCAGGCTGTCAACCACCATCAACCGCCATCGCCAGCTTCTTTTCCCTCTTCTTTTTCCTCTTCGCTTTCGCCACGCTTCTTCAAAAAGTCCATGACCCGCCGTCCAGCTTCTTCCTTGAGCGCATCCCCAACGTCCGGTACCAGACGAGGCTTGGTCAGCGTGCCCTCCAGCGCGATCGGAATCTGGTTGAGACGTTCACCCTCGAGACGAATCTGCCCGTCCAGGCTGAAGTCGGCCATGCCGATGCGCACGTCGCCGCTGATTCCCAGTAGTTCGGTGATGATTTGCATTCCGGGGAGACTGATGGTGCCGTCCTCTATGGACACCACGCCTTCCAGCGTCTGAAACGCCGTGGTGCCCCCGACGCCCGTCCGCACTGCCTCGGCAACATTGCGCGCGGCAAGGCTTTGCACCATGCCGTCGAGGTTCAGGCCCTTGATGCTGCCGTCGCGGAAGTCGTACTCGCCGCCACCGTTCAACGACCCAAGGATCGACTTCACGTCCAGTCCGCGCGCGTTCAGGTCGAGATCGAGCACGCCCGAGCCGGTCAGAAATCGATCCATACCCCAGGGCGCAAGGGCCTGTCCCAGGCTTTCCAGGTCGAAAACCGGCGACAGCCTTATCGAGGGCGGCTCGGCATTGAGGTCCACCCGACCGACGGCGTCCAGACGACCGCCGGCCAAGGCCCCGGAGAGCGGATCGATGGTGACCAGACCATTTTCTGCGAGCACTCTGGTTCGAATGCTGTTGAGCGTCAGGCCCGAGATCTTCATTTCCTCCAGGACCAGTTCGGCGTCCAGGTCCACGTCGCGCAACAGCAGCAACGGCGATTCTTCAGGGGCCGCGCCGGAGTTGCCGGATGCCGGCGACTGAGCCGCCGGGGCGGGCATCGACGCCAGCAATGCGTCCACGTCGAGCATATCGCCTTCCAGCGTGGCCTCTAGTTTCGGCCGCGGGCCATCAATGTAGGAAAACCCCGTCGTAAATTCGCTGTCACCAATCTGGATTCGTCCATCGGCGAAGCTCGCCGCCAGCGGCGGCCCCGGTCGAATTTCGCCGCTACCCGAAAGACCCATGTCCACGCCCGACAGGTTGGCATCCGCCTCCAGTCGAGCGATCTGGATGGGCCCGGCACCGGAAGGTACGACGACTTCACCTTTGAGATCGATATCACTGATGACCGGTGGTTCGCCGACACTGCCCTGGAATTCGAAGGGCACCGGCTTGTCGTAACTGAACGAGTCGACCTGCAAACGATCGACTACGAAGACCTGGCGCGAATCCGTCGCGGCGTCGGTGACGTTCAGTCGGATTCCGCTGAGGCGGATCTGGCCGGTGGATACGTTGGCCTGGCGTGATGTGGTCTCGGCCGGCGCCTCGCCGCCGGCAAGTCCGTCAAGCGAACTGATACCGGAAAGATCGGTGTGAATGTTGACCTCGGCCTCCTGCAGACCGATGTCGCCGGTTTCCACGTTGCCGCTGAGCAACGGCATCAGCGAAAGCGACATGCGAAACTCGTCGGCCGTAAAAAGATCCGGTCCGCTGTAATTATCGGGGCCGGAAAGCTCGACATCCGACGCCACCAATGAAATACCGGGAAAGAAATCGAGCTTCAGCGGCCCGTTGATGATCAAATCACGTCCGGTCTGTGCGCGAACCTGCTCGGTCGCGATCTGCTTGAGCTTGTCTTCGTCGAAGTACAGCACCAAGGTGGCCCAAAGGCCAAGGACAATCACCACTATTGCGGCAAGGAAGATCAGCAGGGTACGCATAGACGGTCTCCGACTTGGAATTTGCTGCATTGTAACGCCGGCCCGAATTAGGAGCGTATCGGTTGTCGAGGCCTGGGTCGACGCCGTTGTTTACGCCCGGCCCGGCCGAGGCGTCCGACGGCGAACAACGCGCGATCGTTCAGGCAAGCATCTCACGCGCCTTGCCTAGCGCATCGAGGAATACGTCGATTTCGCTCGTGGTGTTGTAGACGCCGAAAGAGATTCGTGCCGTGGCCGGAACATCGAAAAACTGCATCACGGGCATTGCGCAGTGGTGGCCGGTGCGAATTGCGACGCCGAAGTGATCTACGATGGTGCCGATGTCATTCGGGTGGGCGCCCTCCAGCGTAAACGAAACCACGGGACCCTTTTTTTCAGCGGTACCGATAATAGTCAGCCCGTCGATCGCCTGCATCCGCTCGGTGGCGTAAGTCAGCAGTTCGGCTTCGTGGTGTGCTATCGATTCAATGCCGGTGCGCTCGATGAACCGGAACGCCTCGCCCATGCCGATCACTCCGGCAATGTTGGGCGTGCCGGCTTCGAACTTGTGCGGCAGGTCGTTGTACGTGGTGCCCTCGAAGCTCACCCGCGTGATCATTTCGCCCCCACCCTGCCATGGCGGCATGGCTTCCAGCAAGGCTTCGCGCCCGTAGAGCGCGCCGATGCCGGTGGGCCCGTACATCTTGTGCGCCGAAAGGCAGTAGAAATCACAGCCCAGGGCCTGTACATCGACGCTCACGTGCGGTGTCGCCTGGGCGCCGTCGACCAGCGTCGCAATGCCATGTTCGCGCGCGATCCGGCACACCTCGGCCACCGGGTTGACGGTGCCCAGTGCGTTGGAGACATGGACGATACCGATCAAACGGGTGCGCTCGCTGATCAGGGCTTCCAGTTCGTCGACCAGCAACTCGCCGCGACGGTTGATCGGCGCCACCTTGAGCACTGCGCCCGTCTGGTCGCACAACAACTGCCAGGGGACGATGTTCGAGTGGTGTTCCATGTGGGTGATCAGAATCTCGTCGCCCGGCTCCAGCTTAGGCCGCAGGTAAGACTGGGCCACCAGGTTGACAGCCTCGGTCGTCCCACGCGTGAACACGATCTCGCGGTCGCTCTGCGCGTTGAGATGATGGCGAACCGTGGAACGCGCATGCTCGAAAGCCTCGGAAGCTTCGACGCTGAGCTGGTGCACGCCGCGATGCACGTTGGCGTTGTAGCGGCCGTAAAAGTCACTGACCGCGTCGATCACCGACTGCGGACGCTGGGCTGAAGCCGCGCTGTCAAGATAGACCAGCGGTTTGCCGTGAACCTCTCGAGACAGAATCGGAAATTCCGCGCGTACTCGATCGATATCGAATCCGGACGTTTCCGGCGCCTGATGCGTCTTTCGGCTTTCCAGCGTCGCGGCCATCAGAGGTACTCCTTGAGTCTGTCGGTCAGCCAGTCGCGGACCGCGCCCGGCGCCATGGTGTCGAATACCGCTGCCGCAAACCCGTACTTGAGCAGCGCAATCGCCTGCGTGTCGCTCAGGCCCCGCGAACGCAGGTAGAAGCGCGCGTCGTCGTCGAGCTGGCCGATCGTCGCGCCGTGGCTGGCGGTGACGTCCTCGGCATGAATTTCCAGCTCCGGCTTGGTGTTGATGCGCGCGTTCTCGCTGAGCAGCAGGTTGCCGGTATTCATCTGCGAGTGACTGTCGTCGGCGCCGCGCACGATATGAATGCGCCCGTTGAATACGCCCACCGACTGGTCGTCGGCCAGAATCCGGAAGTTCTCGTGACTTTGCGTGCCGCCCACCCGGTGTTCGATCGCCGTGTGATAGTCGACCAACGCGCGGCCCGACAAGGTTGCAACGCCCGAAATCCCGGCCGTCGCACCGGGTGACGCAAGCTCCGCCACCAGGTCCTGCCGGGTCAACCGGCCGCCGCCGTCGAGCACGAAAGCCCGATAGGTGGCCGACTCCGAAATCCGGGCCGTGGTGCGCTGAATCAGGGCGGTTTCGACGAAGCGCCTTTCAACGACGTGGGTCAAACTGGACTGCCTGCCCAGCCGAAGATCCAGCACGCTGTTGATGAGTCCTGCACCTTGACCACTCTGGGCCTCGACCAGGGTCAGCGCCGCATCGTCGGCCAGTGCCACGGTCAATCTCGGGTGAACCGCCACATCGAAATCGTCGTCGCAAGTCGTGGCAATAACCAGTGGCTGATCCGGCCGGCCTTCAACAAGAAGCTTCCAGCCCTGCTCGAAGCGTGCAAGGTTCAGCCAGGCAAACGCATCGGCCGGGCCGGCGTCGTCAAGAACCGAAACATCGATGTCGGCAGGCAGCATGCCGGTCAGCGCGACGCCGTCGGGCAGCCGGCAGGCCTCGGGATCCAGACGGCCATTGTGAAAGTGAATCACGCCGGCATCGAACGGGAACGATGGAGGCGAAGGCGTTTCGGATTCTCCGGGGCCGGCGTCGCTGAAGGTGCGCTTCTCGAGCAGGCCCAGCGGCATGTATTTCCAGTTCTCGGTCTTGCGGTGCGGAAAGCCGTGCTGCATCAGGACTTTCTGCGCCTTCCTGCGCAAAGACCCGAAGCTGCCATCGTCTTCGGCAGCGGCTTGCGGCATCAATTTTTCGATCAGTGCCGACATTGGGAATCAGGCCTCCGCGGTGTCGAGAAACGCGTAACCCTCGCGCTCCAGGCGCTTGGCCAGCGAGCGGTCGCCGCTTTCGGCGATGCGTCCGTCGGATAGCACGTGAACGCGATCGGGCACCAGGTATTCCAGCAGCCGCTGGTAGTGCGTGATGACGATGAACGAGCGGTTCTCGTCGCGCAACCGGTTGACGCCCTCGGCGACCAGCTTCAGCGCATCAATGTCCAGCCCCGAGTCGGTCTCGTCGAGAATCGCCAGCTTCGGTTGCAGCACAGCGAGCTGAACGATCTCATTGCGCTTCTTCTCACCGCCGGAGAAGCCTTCGTTGACCGCGCGCTTGAGCAGCGCTTCGTCCATCTTCAATTGTTTGAGTTGCTCGCGCACCATCTTGAGAAACGCCATGGAGTCGACTTCCTCTTCGCCCCTGGCCTTACGCTGGGCGTTCAACGCGGCGCGTAGAAAATAAGCATTGTTGACCCCCGGAATCTCGACCGGGTATTGCAGCGCCAGGAACAACCCGGCCGCAGCACGCTGCTCGACTTCGAGTTCGAGCAGATCCTGCCCGGCGAAATCGACCGAACCGTCGGTGACCTCGTAACCGTCACGCCCGGCCAGCGCGTAGCCCAGCGTCGACTTGCCGGAACCGTTCGGGCCCATGATCGCGTGCAACTCGCCGGGCCCGACTTCCAGGTCCAGCCCCTTGATGATTTCCTCGCCGCCGACGGCAACGTGCAGGTTCTTGATATTCAGCATTGCAATACTTTCCAGTCTGTATTCGGCGTCATGCGCCGGAACAAAAAATGATTTCAGGTTCAAGGTTCAAGGTTAAGGGTTAAGGGTCATCCTTGTCGCCGCGAAATTGTCAGTTGCATACAGATTCGCCAGGACATAAAACCGAAATTGCTTTTACCTTTTACCTTTATCCTTGAACCTGTCTTTATCCCACCGCCCCTTCCAGCGAGATCTCGAGCAGCGCCTTGGCCTCGACGGCGAACTCCATCGGCAGCTCCTTGAACACTTCCTTGCAGAAGCCGTCGACGATCAACGCCACGGCTTCCTCTTCGTCCAGCCCCCTGGACTGGCAGTAGAACAGCTGGTCTTCCCCGATGCGCGAGGTGGTCGCTTCGTGCTCGATCTTCGCGCTCGGGTTGGCCGATTCGATGTAGGGGAAGGTGTGTGCGCCGCAGGTCTTGCCTATCAGCAGGCTGTCGCACTGGGTATAGTTGCGAGCGCCCTCGGCCTTCTTGGCCACGCGCACCAGCCCACGGTAACTGTTGGAACTCTTGCCGGCCGAGATACCCTTGGAAATGATCTTGCTGGACGTGTTCTTGCCCAGGTGAATCATCTTGGTGCCGGTATCGGCCTGCTGGTGGTTGTGGGTCAATGCCACAGAGTAGAACTCACCGGCGGAACGATCGCCTCTGAGGATGCAGGACGGATATTTCCAGGTGATCGCGGAACCGGTCTCGACCTGCGTCCACGAGATACGCGAATCGTCCTCGCGACAATCGCCGCGCTTGGTCACGAAGTTGTAGATGCCGCCCTTGCCGTTCTCGTCGCCCGGGTACCAGTTCTGCACCGTGGAGTACTTGATCTTCGCCTTCTTCCTGGCCACCAACTCGACCACCGCAGCGTGCAGCTGGTTCTCGTCGCGCATCGGAGCGGTGCAGCCCTCGAGATAGCTGACTTCCGCGCCGGGCTCGGCGATGATCAGCGTGCGTTCGAACTGACCGGTATCGCGCGCGTTGATGCGGAAGTAGGTCGACAACTCCATCGGACACTTGGTGCCTTCGGGAATGTAGACGAAGGAGCCATCGGAAAACACTGCGGAGTTCAGGCAGGCAAAATAGTTGTCGCGGTAGGGTACGACCGATCCGAGGTACTCGCGAACCAGTTCAGGATGCTCCTGCACCGCTTCGGAAAACGAGCAGAAGATCACGCCGGCTTCTTTGAGTTCCTTCTGAAAGGTGGTCCCGACCGATACCGAATCGAATACGGCGTCGACAGCGACCCCGGCAAGTCGCGCCCGCTCGTGCAACGGTACGCCGAGCTTGTCGAAAGTCTCCAGCAGCTTGGGATCGACATCGTCCAGGCTCTTGGGCCGGTCTTTTTGCTTGGGCGCCGAGTAATAGTGGATCTTCTGGAAATCGATCCCGGGCAGGTTCAGCTTGGCCCAGTTCGGTCCGGTCATGGTTTGCCAGTGGTGAAACGCCTTCAAGCGCCACTCCAGCATCCACTCGGGCTCGTTCTTCTTGGCCGAGATCATCGCGATGATCTCTTCGTTCAGACCGGCACCGACGGACTCCGACTCGATATCGGTGTAGAAGCCCGCCTTGTAACGGCCCTGGATCAGTTCCTCGACTTGCTGCTGGGTTTCACTCATACCACACCATTCAATGATTTCGATTGAAGATTACTCATACTGTCATTTGCGCGGTTCGGCCGCCGGCGACGTGCGCGTGACAAGCCTGAGACCGGGGTCGCGCGGCGCGGCCAGGTCGGCCAGCGTCAGCGACTCCAGCGCGTTTTCGACCGTTTCGCCGATACGCTGCCAGTTGCCCTTGAGGTTGCAGTCGTGCTCGCGCGAGCACAGCCCCGGCTCCAGACCACATTCGGTCAGCGCAATAGGGCCTTCCATGGCGCGGATGATCGCGGCGACCGATACCGAATCGGGCGAATAGTGCAGGCGATAGCCGCCGTTGACACCGCGCACCGATTCGATCAGGCGCGAGCGAGCCAGCGTCTTCAGCACCTTGGCCACGGTCGGCAGCTCCAGCCGCGTCGCTTCGGCCACTTGTGACGCGGACCAGCATTCCCCGGGGTGCTCGGCCAACTCGGCCATCACCACGGTTGCATAGTCCGTCAGCTTTCCGATTCTCAGCATTGCTCGCCGTCCAGATCAAAGCTCCACTGTTATAGTGCCATCGAAGCTGTGAAAAACAAGACCAATTTGGTATTATTTTAACCTAAATGGTATCCGCGCGGTGCCCGGGGCTCCGTTTCTGCGAGCCGGTGCGGCCAGGTCAAGCGCGCGCACCCGCCTTCTGCATTGCGAACCATTGGAGCAACCAGCCGTGTCGAGCCATCCAATAAACCCCGATTCGCCGCCCGACCCGCGCGCCCGGCAACTTCTGGACTGGGCCTCGACCAGGGCCCGGTTCGAAATCCGCGAAGCGCAAGCTGTTTCGAGCGACGCCAGCTTCCGGCGCTATTTCCGGATCATCGGCGCGGAGCGGTCGGAGATACTCATGGATGCACCACCCGAGCGCGAAGCCACCGGCCCGTTTGTCGACATTGCCGACCGACTGCGAAAAGCCGGGCTCAACGCACCTGAAGTCCTGGCCGAAGACCGTGACCGCGGCTTTCTGCTGCTGACCGACCTGGGTGACCGGCCGTGGCATCATGTTCTGCGCGAAGAAAACGCCGACACGATGTTCGACGATGCAATGGTTGCGCTGTCAACGATGCAGCGCGACGTGGACGCCACCGGCCTGCCCGAGTACGACGCCGCGATGCTGCTGCGCGAACTCAGCCTGTTCACCGACTGGTTTCTCGCCCGGCACTGGTCGGTGGTGCCGACCGACGCGGAGCTGGACGACTGGGAAATGGTCTGCATGACGCTGATCCGCTGGGCGCTTGACCAGCCCCGTGTATTCGTCCACCGCGATTTCATGCCGCGCAACCTGATGGTCTCGAACCCGAATCCCGGCATCCTGGATTTCCAGGACGCGGTGCTCGGACCCATCGCCTACGATCCGGTATGCCTGTACCGCGACGCCTTCCTGAGCTGGCCGCCCGACCGGGTCGACGGCTGGCTGGAAGATTATCGAAAACGCGCGCTGGCCGACGGTCTGGCCGTGCCCGAAGACCCGCAACTGTGGCGGCGCAGCTGCGACCTGATGGGCGTTCAGCGCCACCTCAAGGTCCTCGGCATATTTGCCCGTATCCGCTACCGCGACGGCAAGCCGAAGTACCTCGAAGACGCGCCGCGGTTCTTCGCCTACCTCAAGGCCGCGATCGACCGCAACCCCGAACTCGCGCTACTCGATCGGCTGCTCGGCATCTGGCGCGCCCGGGCCCGATTCGACATCTGATTCGGGTCCGCGTGCTCCTCCTTCGGTCTCGGCTTCCCCGCCAGCCGACGACGGCTCCTCTTCTGAGCCGGATCCCGACCGGGCCTCTTCAGTTTCGCGCTCTTCCAGCGCCTCGGAGCGTTTCTCGTCCACCGCATCGAACAGCGCCTCGGCGTCTTCGCGGAATTCTTCGGCAGGCCTGGGCTCGCCGAGCAGCAGCGCCGGCGGCAGCCATTCCTGCTTGAGCGGAAACGCCTGCTGGCTGACGAAGCGTCGCATCGAGTCCTCGGGCAGGTTGTTCACGCCCAGCATCACCGCGACGACAACTACGCTGATCAGCGTTCGCCGCAGCAACGAGATGTGAAACGCCAGGTACAGGATGCTCCATAGATAAATGAACAGCATCAGATAGCCACGCGCCGAGTCGAGCCAGTCCAGCACCGGGTACCCACCATCACCGCTGCTGAACACGGCGATCGAAAGGGCGAACTCCAGCGCCGACGACAGCAGGAATACCAGGATGAGCACGCTGAGGTGAGCCAGGAAATTGCCCCCGCGCCTGAACAGCACCGACAGGAAATAAACCCCGACGGCCAGCGCGAAGAACGTCATGACTTCGCCCAGGTTGCGCTCGATCACCTGGCTCCAGCGGAATTCGCCGATGGTCGAAAGCCACGCGCCCAACACCTTCGCGGCCAGGTAGACCAGCGCCAGCATCACGGTGACCTGGGGTTTGCCCAGCCACAGCAAAAACACCTCCGACAGGCGGATCTTCACCGTCGGCGCCACGGGATGCGTACCCAGGTAGACGCGAATCCGGCTGCGCCCGATCAGGAAAACTTCGCCGCTGCGAACTTCGGTGCGCTCGATATGCGCCTTGTGTCTCGGCCGTCGGATGCCGTTGACGCTGCCCAGGTCCTCCAGCCACAGGCGGCCCTCGTCATCGAACACAAGCTTGGCGTGGGCGGCGTCGACGTGCTCGTCCGACAGGATCACGTCGTTGTCGAACGCGCGCCCCAACCATACCGAATGATGATCGAATTTCTGCCGATCGAGCACGTTGTTGGTAGTGCCCAGCTGTTCGACGATCATTTCCATGACAGCGTCCCCATCAGGTGCCGGTGGAATTCCATTGCCTTGTCGCGGCCCACACCGGCCAGCGTGTAGTGCACGTGCAGCCCTTCGGAATCGGGCATCAGCGCACGCGCCACGTAGAGCACGTCATACAGGCCCGGATAGTCGAGGTAGGCCCGCAAACAGTAGCTGGCCTTGAATTCAGCCGGGGCGAGGCTGTCGATGGCTATCCAGTCTTCGCGGCACTCGAATTCGGTCACATCGTCCTGCCCGGTGCGGTTGAACGGCATGAAGGTGGTCTGCTCGAATACCTGCGCGAACTGGAATTCGTTGAGGCTGTCGCTCTGGTACCAGCCGAAAATCAGCTCCAGCGGACCGGTATCGAGCGTCCGCGAAAGATAGATCCGATCGTTCAGCGTGCAGTTCGAGTGACTCTCCACCCACGGTGTTTCGGGATCGGCCTCGTTCCCCGAACCGCTGCACGAAAGCCACGGCGTGATTTCGCGCGGAATCATCAGTGGACCGAAGGCTTCCAGCGACCAGTCGCCGGCCAGCAGCTTGTCGATCATCTCGGCCTGGTGATCAATGATCCGCTGAACCACTCGCGTTCGCATGTTTTCGAGCGAGGAAGGCGTTTCGGGGGCGCGCGCAAGCAGAGCCCGAAGGTTGCTTGCCGGCACCAGGAAACTGACTGAATTGCCGGCGCCCGCGACATTGATACCGATCACCTCACCGCTGGTCGTGACCGCCGGCCCGCCCGACATGCCGGGGTTGAGCGCGCCGGTGAAATGGATGTTCTTTCGATACTGATTCTCGAGCAGGCCATTGTAGGTACCGGGCACGAGGCTTATTCCGATGTCGTACGGATTGCCCAGCGCCAGGATGGTTTCACCCATGCGCGGCTCCGCGCCGGCCAGCTCGAAAGGCTGTACCGCATCGGGCACAGCGCCGTCGCCTAATCTCACCAGCGCCAGGTCGTGCAGGACGTCGACCTCGAGCACCTCGAGCGGGCCGGTACTGCCAGTCGCATCGCGATAACGCAGCGAATACCGATCGGGATCCTGCACGAATTCGGAGACCACATGATAGTTGGTGGCGAGCACCCCTTTTCCGGTCACGATGAATCCACTTCCCTGGGCATTCTTGTTGTTGCTGATCCGATCGACCACTTCAACCGTGTACAAACCTGCCTGCAGCGATTCGAAAAGTTCGCTGTACTGCGTCTCGGGCTGGGCAAGCGCGTTGGTCGCGGCCAGCAGACCCAGCGCAAGCGCAAGAGCCGAACGAAGTGATGACATCATGGCGCGTTGGTACTCCTTAATATCTGAAATTGCAGCCTAACCCATGCCTGCCAGCGACCGGGCTGCAACATCCGATCGAATTGCGAGGCTACATTAACGGGACTGAAACCAACGCGAAAGGTTCGTCATGCGCGCGATGATTCTGGCGGCCGGCCGCGGCGAACGCATGCGGCCGCTTACCGACCATATCCCCAAACCACTGCTCGAAGCCGGCGGCAAACCGCTGATCGTCCACCAGATCGAGCGCCTGCGCGCCGCCGGAATAGAACAGCTGGTGATCAACGTGGCCTGGCACGGCATGCTCATCGAGAACGCGCTGGGCGACGGTTCCGCCCTGGGCGTCGAAATCCATTACTCGCGTGAACCCGAAGGCGCGCTGGAGACGGCCGGCGGCATTCGTCATGCGCTGGAGTTGTTGGGCAACGAACCTTTCCTGGTGGTCAACAGTGACGTCCACTGCGACTTTCCGATTGCAAGGCTGACAGGAGTGAAACCCGTCGGCCACGCACACCTTGTGCTGGTCGACAACCCGGCCCATCACCCCGAGGGCGACTTCGCGCTGTCGGACGGCCAGGTGGTGCTGGACGGCGAGCATCGATTCACCTACAGCGGCATCGGGCTGTTTCGCTCCGAGATGTTCGCAGCTCTGCCCCCGGGCATTCAGCCGCTGCGCCCCGTGCTCGAAGAAGCCATTGCCGCCGGCCGTGTGTCCGGCGAGCACTATCCGGGAACTTGGCTGGATATCGGAACGCCGGAGCGACTGGACCTGCTCGACCGCGACCTGGGGCGCTGACAGCAAATTTCGATCACCCGGCTTTTGATTGACGCTACACTCGGGCGACAGGCAACAGGAGCACGTGAATGAAGATTGGTGCACCAAAAGAGACCGCACCGGGCGAAGCCCGGGTTGCATTGACGCCCGAGAGCGCGGGCCGGCTACAGAAGCTCGGGTACGAATGTATCGTCGAGTCCGGAGCCGGTACTGCCGCGTCGATCACCGACGAAGCCTTTGAAGCCGCCGGCGTGGAGGTGGTGGCTTCGGCCGCGGATCTCTGGAAGAACGCCGATGTGATCGTCAAGGTTCGTGAGCCGTCGGCCGAGGAGCTCGATGCGGCCCCGGACGGCAAGACCCTGATCGGCTTCGTCTGGCCGGCGTCCAATGAGGCGCTGCTCGAGAAGATGAACGCCAAGCACATGACCGTGCTCGCGATGGACATGGTTCCGCGCATCAGCCGGGCGCAGAAGATGGACGCGCTGTCGTCGATGGCCAACATCGCCGGCTACCGGGCCGTGGTCGAGGCCGGCAACAACTTCGGCCGCTTCTTCATGGGTCAGATGACCGCGGCCGGCAAGGTTCCGCCGGCGCGGGTGCTGGTCGTCGGTGCGGGCGTCGCAGGGCTGTCGGCGATCGGCACTTCGGTGGCCCTGGGGGCCATCACGATGGCCTTCGACGTGCGCCCCGAGGTGGCCGAGCAGATCGAGTCGATGGGCGCGGAATTCGTGTTTCTGGATTTCGACGATGACAATTGTGACGACAGCGGACAGACCGACGGCGCGGAAACCGGGGGCTATGCGGCCCCGTCCAGCCCGGAATTTCGGGAAAAACAACTGGAGAAATTCCGCGAACTCGCGCCGGACGTCGATATCGTCATCACCACGGCGCTGATCCCGAATCGCCCTGCGCCGGAGCTCTGGACCGAGGACATGGTCGAGGCCATGAAGCCCGGTTCGGTGATCGTCGACCTCGCCGCCGAGCGCGGCGGCAACTGTACCCTGACCAAGGCCGACGAGAAAATCGTGACCGACAACGACGTCACCATCATAGGCTACACGGACTTTCCCAGCCGCATGGCCACCCAGTCGTCCAATCTCTACGCAAGCAACATCCGGCACATGATCGACGACCTGACGCCGGAGAAGGACGGCACGCCGGTCATCGACATGGACGATGACGTGATCCGCGGCACGCTGGTCGCCCACGAGGGCGAGATCACCTGGCCGCCGCCGGCACCGAAGGTGAAAGCTATCGCCGCGGCGAAGCCGAAGAAGAAGGAACCGGAGGAGACGGCCGGGGAAAAAGCCGCGCGGGAAGCGTCGGAACTCAGGAAATCACTCAACCGCACCGGGTTGATGCTGATCATAGGCGGCCTGCTCTGCCTGGGGCTGGGCTACGTCGCGCCACCGAGCTTCATGCAGCACTTCATCGTGTTCGTGCTCTCCGTGTTCGTCGGTTACCACGTGATCTGGGGCGTGGCGCATTCGCTGCACACGCCACTGATGGCGATTACCAACGCGATCTCGTCGATAATCATCGTCGGCGCATTG
>DATFJJ010000315.1:0-8481 GCA_035269245.1 Wenzhouxiangellaceae bacterium
GGCGGAGGAGACGAGCTTGATCTTGTCGCGGGCGCTACCTGCCATGACGAATCTCCTTTAAAGTTTCTGGCCGGACGCGCGCAGATCTGTCAGCACGGCGTCGATGCCTTTCTTGTCGATAATGCGCATTCCCTTGGTGGAGAGGCGCAGCTTGACCCAGCGGTTTTCACTTTCAACCCAGAAACGGTGGCTGTGCAGATTGGGCAGCGAGCGCTTCTTGTTACGGTTATTGGCGTGGGAAACGTTGTTCCCGACCAGCGGGCGTTTGCCGGTTACCTGGCAGACTCTGGACATAGCGGCAGTTCCAATTTGATGACTAGAATTAGTAGCGGAGCAGCCGTCGTTCGACCACTCCAAACCGAGCCCGTCTTTATAGCCGAAAACCGGAAAAAATGCAAGACAGGGTCGAGAAAATTTTCCCGATTTGCGTAGGAGCGGGCTCCAGGCCGCGACCGAATACCCCGGAATGTTCCTGCCCGGTCGGCGCCGGGAGGCGCCTCCTACAAAAAACTAGGGTTCAGGGTTGTGTCAACAACCGCTCCAGATCCTCGGCCATCTGCGGCACTTCCAGGCTGTCGAGCAGCATCAGCCTGGGCTCCAGCTGGGCATCGAACACGAAAATCGCCGAACTGTGGCTCACTTCATAGTCTCCGTTGGCGTCGGGCTCGTCGTAGCCGTAGGTGATGCGGTAGCGTCGGGTGAGCGCCTGAAGTTGTTTCTGGGTGCCGGTCAGCCCGATCATCCGATCACTGAAGGCCTCCGTGTAGCTGGCCAGCTGCGTGGGATCGTCGCGTGCCGGGTCGACGCTGACGAACGCCAACTGAAGGTCCGCGCGCATCGGGTCCGGCAACCGCCGGGCGGCAGCTGCCAGCCGCGCCAGGGTGGTTGGACAAATATCCGGGCAATGGGTGAAACCGAAATACATGGCCACCGGCCGGCCGGTGAACACCTCCTCGGTCACGGTCTTGCCGTTTTCGTCGGTAAGCGTGAACTCCAACTCCGGCATCAGGCCCGTGATGTTTTTGCCGTGCCAGCCCTCGTCGCCACAGCCGGCCAGCAGCAGCGCCACGACAATCGACGCAGCGGCGCGGATGCGAGTGACCGCCCGACTCACTGCGAGGTCACGGGCACGACCGTGAACGCCACCGGCCAGTCGGCCGGGTCGATGCCCTCGAAGCGCAGGACGATCTCGACCTGGTCGCCGACTTCTAGCGCGCCTTTCGGCTGCATCAGCATCAGGTGTAGATCGCGGGGTTTGAACGTGGCCGAGTCGCCGGGCACGATCGGGACGCCGTCGGACTGGTGCTGCATCCGGGCTCGGCCGTCGCGCACGATTGTGCGGTGAATCATCACGTTGCCGAATGCCGGCGAGGCGGCCCCGACCAGCCGGATCACGCTGTCGGAATGATTGCGGATTTCCATGTAGCCGGCCATCGGGCCTCCGCCCGGCACCAGCCGCACCCGCGCGTTGCCGACCTCGATCGGCGATTCGGGTGCCACCTGCCCCACCCACCAGAGCGCCCCGGCCAGCAGGGCCACCAGCGCGACGATTGCACTTGCCAGTTTCATATCATTCCTCACATGGTTTTATCAGCGTAATCCGCGGCCGGGTTTCGGGTGCTGGCCGGACCGCCCTGTTTGCCGTGGCGATTGTCACGGCCATTATCGCGGTGATCGGAATACATCCAGAATCGCAGCACAATCAACGCGCCGACCACGCTCATCATCGCGGCCGGAATCCAGGTTATAAGACCGCCAAGATATTGATCGGTGATCGGCGCCACCGGCCAGGCGCGGCCGCAAACGGCGTAGACGTCGAACCACACCTGGTCGGCGAACGTGATGCTGGCCCCGATGATGATCTGCGGCACCATCACCGCGGCCAGCAGCAGCACCCGCGTCCCGTAACCCAGTCGGGGCGTTATTCCGGGCTTGCCGCGCTCGAACATCAACCACCAGAACAACAGACCGTCCAGCGCCATCGACCAGTTCATGAGCCAGTACAGGGTCGAGCTCAGCATCGCGTCGAAATGGATCTCGGGTGTGAGCCAGAACGCGATAAGGCCGACGAACAGCAGGCATGCGATGAACGGCTGCTGCAGGAATCGGTAGATGCCGACCCAGCCGGCTTTCAGCCAGGTGCGGCGCGCAAACCAGGCCTTGACCGGTTGCGGCAGGCCGCGCGCCAGCACCGGCGCCGGCATCGCAAGCGCGATCAGGAACGGCGCCAGGTGATGCAACACCAGATGCTGGCCCCTGTGGACGAAGAACATGTACTGCGACCAGTAGTCGAAGCGCGTCTGGGTGACCAGGTACATCAGCACCATCCCGACCACGAAGCCCAGCACCGGGCCGTAACCGGGCAGTTCTTCGGGACGGCTCTGCCGCAGCCCGTTCCAGTAAAGCAGCAATGCACCCCAGATGGTCAGCTGCACCAGCCAGCTGTATTCCCAGGGGACGAAAAATGCGAGAAAGTCGGTCACGACGCACTAGCGGATCAGAGGTCGCTAATTTTACCTGCACGGCCGTCAACGGCGTCGGCGAGTAGGCGACTGCGAGGATGCCGCATAATCGAGGCTTGTCCCGCCACGACCCAAGGCCTTGCAATGCCTGCAATGAATCCAGCACCCGACCGACAGCATGTCGTGCCCTTCGACGGAGGTTTCTCGCTCGCCGATTTTCCAACTTCGATCGACGACATGCCGTCGAAGAAAAGCCTGAAGAAAGAACTGAAAGACCTGGTGGACGAGTTGCACGCGCTGCAACGCGTGCTCTACGCCGACGGCCGCTACGCCGTGCTGGCGGTGTTCCAGGCGATGGACGCGGCAGGCAAGGATTCGACCATCCGCAAGGTTTTTTCCGGCGTCAACCCGGCCGGGTTCAGGGTGGAGGCCTTCGGCGTGCCCAGCGAGCGCGAACGCAAACACGATTTTCTCTGGCGCTGCGCCCAGGCCCTGCCCGAACGCGGCAAGATCGGCATCTTCAACCGCTCCCATTACGAAGAATGCCTGGTCGTAAGGGTGAAGCCCGAACTGCTGGCCGGCCAGAACCTGCCCCGCATCGATCTTGCCACGATATGGGACGAGCGCCTGGAATCGATTCGGCAATGGGAGCGACACCTGGCGCGCAACGGCACGGTGATCGTCAAGTTCTGGCTGAACGTTTCTCAGGATGAACAAAAGAAGCGTTTTTTGCGCCGGCTGGACCGCGCCGACAAGCACTGGAAGTTCTCGGCAAGCGATCTCGAAGACCGGGCCCGCTGGCCGGAATACATGAATGCATACCAGGATGTGCTGCGTCAGACCTCGTGCGGTTTCGCACCCTGGTACGCGATCCCGGCCGATTCCAAGCCGTACATGCGCGTGGCGGTGGCGCGCACCATGGTGCATACGCTCAAGCAGCTCGACCTCGCGCATCCGGAGGTGTCGGAGGGCCAGCGCCGGGCGCTGGACGCCTCGCGAAAGAAGCTGGCTTCACCGAGCTGAAGCAACACCGGGAGCCGGCGCGAGATGGACGGCATGGTCGACATCATTGCCCTGAAGGGCGTCGCACTCGACTACATCAACCGGCTGCAGAACGTCGGCGTGATCAAGCAAGGGAGCACAATGTTCAGGCAACACGGGCAACCGATCGAAGAGCGGCGGTAGTCTGGCAGCCCGGAAAACATGCAGCGCGCACCAGCTGAACATAAATACAGCATAAAATGCGGTCATGTCCCGTCATGAAAAAGGCCGCGGTGCGGTTTCCAATCGCGCCGGGCGGTTTGCCCGTCAGACCAGCGAGCAGGCAGCCTACGACTGGGCCGACGAGCTCGATGCGTTGCCGAAACTGGCGACTATGGTGCGGGCCGAAGCGGCAAAATCGATCATCTCGCGCAACACGTCGCCCGACGTTCCGTTCGAGCAGTCGATCAACCCGTATCGCGGCTGCGAACACGGTTGCGTGTACTGTTTTGCCCGGCCCACGCACAGCTACCTGGATCTTTCTCCCGGGCTGGATTTCGAGACGCGTCTTTATTACAAGCAAAACGCCGCCGAGCTGGTCGAAACCGAACTGCGCAAGCCAGGCTACATCTGCAAGCCCATCACCATCGGCGCCAACACGGATCCGTATCAGCCGATCGAGCGCGAGCATCGAATCACCCGGCAGCTTCTCGAAACGATGCTCGAATACCGTCACCCCGTCAGCCTGATAACCAAGGGCTCGCTAATCGAGCGCGACCTGGACCTGCTGGCGGAACTGGCGCGGCTCGACCTGGCCTCGGTGCACGTCAGCGTGACCAGCCTGGACCAGGACCTGAAACGAAAGCTGGAGCCGAGGGCGGCTTCGGCGAGCGCACGCTTGCGCACCATCGAAAGGCTTGCTGCATCCGGCGTGCCGGTAAGCGCGCTGATCGCGCCCGTCATCCCGGCGCTGACCGATCATGAACTTGAATCAATCGTCGAGCGCGTGGCAGCCGCGGGCGCCGGCAGCGCGGGCTACGTTCTGCTGCGACTGCCGCACGAAGTAGCCGGGCTGTTCGTCGAGTGGTTGGAATCGCACTATCCCGACCGCGCCCGGCACATCATGAGCCTGGTGCGCCAATCGCGAGGCGGCAAGAATTACGACTCGGCCTGGGGACAGCGCATGCGCGGAAGCGGCCACTTCGCCGACCTGATCGAAACCCGTTTCCGGCTGGCCTGCCGCCGAAACGGACTGGCCCGCAGAAGCGAAGGCGCACTGCGCACCGATCAGTTCCGCCTCCCCGAACGCACCGGCGACCAGCTTGCACTCAATCTCTAAACAGCAGCTTCGAACCTTGTACACCTGCCCGGATCAACGGCTGCTGCGAGGCTTTCGAGATGGTCGCCCCGAACCCGGCGCAATCGAGATTCAGACTTCCCGTATCGAAAAACGTCAGAGCGCGTCGATAACACGCTGCAACCGGCCGCGAACTTCGTCAGCCACCTTGCCGAGGTCGGCGTTCTCCACCGCTTGCATGGAGGCGCGTGGATCAACCGCGGAGACTTCGACATTGCCGTCTTCGAGTTCGCGCACGATCACGTTGCACGGCAGCATGGCGCCGATTTTGGGCTCGTGCTCGATCGCCTTCCATGCCATTTCCGGATTGCAGGCGCCCAGGATCGTGTAGTAGCGCATGTCGCGGTCTAGCTTCTTCTTCATGGTCGCCTGAACGTCGATCTCTGTCAGCACGCCGAAACCCTCGGCGGAAAGCGCCTCGATTGCCAGCTCACGTGCCTGAGCGGGAGTCGTTTCAAGGGTCTTGCCGATGTCGTAACTCATGCTTCACCTCTGCAATATGCGATGTTCCTAAATTATAGAGCAGGGCCGCGTCGCCGTGGCCCGTGTGCCGGGTTCAACGCGGCGGACAAAATTCGCTATGCTCGGTGTCCCCGTCAACGCCCAAGGTTATCCAATGCGCCTTCTTTTCCCGATTCTTGCAGGTCTGCTTTCCTCGATGGCACACGCCGAGGCAGCCGATTTCCTGCCCGGCACGGACTACGACGCGGAAGCGCCCGCGTTCTCCCAAGTGCTCGGCTACGACGCCGGCGAGCGCATCAGCTCGCCGGACAACGTGCGCAGGTGGTTCGATGCGCTGGAAGCGTCCTACCCGGACCGAATCCGGATCTTTCCCTACGCCACCAGCTGGGAAGGCCGCGAATTGTTCTATGCCGTGATCGGCACCGCCGAGCGTCTTTCCAACCTCGACACCATCCAGGCCGACATACAAACCATCGCCCATCCCGACGAACACGAGCCGGCCGCCATCGAGGCGGCAATGGCGCGCGTGCCGGGCACGGTCTGGATGGCCTACTCGGTGCACGGCAACGAGATCTCGCCGGCTGACGGCGCCATGGTCACCGCCTGGCACCTGCTGGCCGCAAAAAACGACCGGGTGGTCGATTCCATCCTCGGCAATAGCCTGGTATTCATCAACCCGATGCAGAACCCCGACGGCCGGGCGCGCTTTGTGCACGGCTTCGAAATGGCCGAAGGCCTGGAGCCCGCGGCCAGCCGGCTGGCCGCCGAGCACGACGAGGCCTGGCCTTCCGGTCGCGTCAACCACTACCTGTTCGACCTCAACCGCGACTGGCTTTCGATCACCCAGCCTGAAACGAAGGGCCACGTCGCCGCCCTGCTCGACTGGTATCCGCTGGCTTTTGTAGATGCGCATGAAATGGGCTCGGACTCAAGCTTTTTCTTCGCCCCCGAGGCGATCCCGTACAACCCGCTGCTGGCCGGCGACCAGCGGGAAAACCTGAAGATGTTCGGCGAGAACAACGCGCGCTGGTTCGACCGCTTCGGCTTTCCATATTTCACCCGCGAGATTTTCGACGCGTTCTATCCCGGCTACGGCGCCAGCTGGCCCTCGTACTACGGCGGCATCGCGATGACCTACGAGCAGGGTTCGGCCCGGGGCCTGGTGATGCGGCTGCGCGACGGCACCGAGATGACCTACGCCGAAACCGTGCGCGAATACCTGGTAGCTTCGCTCGCCACGGCCCAGACTGTTGCCGAGCATCGTGAAAAACTGTGGCGCGATTTCCGCGACTACCGGGCCTCGAACATCGAGTTGGCGCGCAACGAAGGTCCTCGCGCCTGGGCCATTCCCGCGCAGACCGATCAGGGCGGTGCAGACCGTCTGGCCGGCCTGCTGGCAAGCCACGGTATCGACACGTTCCGGACCACTGATGCAATCGACGCCTGCGGCAGCCAGCTTGGCGCCGGAAGCTACGTGATTCCGGCCGATCAGCCCGAATACCGCAAGCTGCGCGTGCTGCTCGATCGCCGGGTTGAAATGGACGACGCATTCGTCGCCGAGCAGGAACGGCGGCGGGCCAAGGACCTGCCCGACGAGATCTACGACGTCACTGCCTGGGCCCTGCCGCTGATGTTCAATATCGACACGCTGGAGTGCCGTCGCACCGTAGGCACCGACGGCATGCAGGCCGTCGCGCCTGGCGAAATCCCGCCGGGCGAATTTACCAACCACGACGCCGACGTGGCCTGGCTGGTTCCGGGTGGCTCGCGCGCGACCGCAAGGATGATGGCCGCGGCGCTGCGCCGGGATTTATACCTGCAGTCCAGCGAACAGGCGTTCGTCCACGGCGAGCGCAACTATCCGTCGGGCACCCTGATCTTTCCGGCCGCGCGCAATCGCGACGAGGCCGCAACAGTGTTGCGCGAACTCGCGCGAGAGACAGGCGCTGACGTCATCGGTGTCGACGACAGCTGGATCACGTCCGGTCCGAGCTTCGGCAGCAACAAGACACCGCGACTGATCGCCCCGAAGGTGGCGATTGCCTGGGATGCCCCCACCGACGTCTACTCGCCGGGCGCGGTACGATTCGTCCTGGAGCGCCAGTTCGGCTACCCGATCGTGCCGATCCGGACCGCGACGCTGGCTCGGGCCGACCTTAATCGTTTCGACGTCGTCATCCTGCCCGATGGGTCGCGTCAAGGCGACCGCGGGTACGCCGACGTGCTCGGAAGCGCCGGCAGAGACAACCTGGCCGACTGGATTTCCGACGGCGGGGTGCTGGTGACGCTCGCCGGCGCCACCGAATGGGCCGCGCATCCGGACGTGAACCTGTTGGCCTTTCGCGCCGAGCACCAGGTTCGCGACGATGAAACAGCGGAATTCGGCGACGATGCCGACAGAACGGCGGAACCCGGCGACGATGCCGACGAAAGCGCCCGCGTACCCGGCACGCTCATCAAGTCGACCGAGCAGTTCCAGCAGATGGCCCAGCCCGACCGGGAAAACCCGGATTCGGTCGCCGGGGTACTGCTGCATGCAGTGGTGGACAGCGATCACTGGCTTGCCGCCGGCGTGGCCGAATCCGTAAACGTGCTGGTGCGCGGGGATCGGATCTTTCAGCCGATGACCCGCGACCAGGGCCGCAACGTGGCCCGGTTCGCGGCGGCCGACGAACTGCTGGCCAGCGGCCACCTGTGGGAGGAGAACCGTCTTCAACTCGCATTCAAGCCGTTCGTCGTCAGCCAGAATCGTGGCCGCGGAATGGTCATCGGATTCACCGAAGACCCGGCCGTTCGCGCCTACCTGGACGGCCTGAACATGCTGCTGATCAACGCGGTGCTGCGCGCACCCAGCTACAGTTCGAAACTGAGATAGAAAAAGGAGATTCTTATGACCAACTCTCGCATCCTCGCCTTTGCCGGTAGCACCCGCAAGGATTCCTTCAACCGCAGGCTGCTCGCCGTCGCGGTCGAACTGGCCCGACAGGCCGATCTCGACGTCCAGCATATCGAGCTGGCCGACTATCCGATGCCGATCATGAACGAGGACCTGGAGGCCGAAAAGGGCCAACCGGAAAACGCCACCGCTTTGCGCAAGCTGATGCTGGAGGCCGACGGCCTTCTACTGGCGTGCCCGGAATACAACAGTTCGATCACGCCGCTTATGAAGAACGTCATCGACTGGGTTTCGCGCAAGGAGAGCGGCGGCGGCGACCTGGC
>DATFJJ010000316.1:0-3397 GCA_035269245.1 Wenzhouxiangellaceae bacterium
ACCGCCAGGTGATGAAGCGCGTTTTCCCGGAGCTGTTCGAGGACAGCGGCATCCAGCCGGTGGACGAATATCCCGCCCAGCTGTTCGACATGCTGGCCTCGCTGTCGCCGAGACCCGTCGAATATCCCAATGTCGTGGTGCTGACGCCGGGTGTTTTCAATTCGGCGTACTTCGAGCACGCCTACCTCGCCCAGCAGATGGGCGTGGAACTGGTCGAAGGCCGCGACCTGGTCGTCGACGACGACAACAACGTGCTCATGCGCACCATCGCCGGGCTGGAACCGGTCGACGTCATCTACCGCCGGGTCGACGACGCGTTCATCGATCCCGAGGCGTTCCGCCCCGACTCCCTGCTGGGCGTGCCCGGGCTGATGCGCGCCTGGCGCTCGAACAAGGTGGCGCTGGCCAACGCGCCCGGGGCCGGCGTGGCCGACGACAAGGTGGTCTACGCGTGGACGCCCGAGATCATCCGCTACTATCTCGACGAAGAGCCCAAGCTGGCGAACGTGCCAACCTGGAAATGCAGCGAACCCGAAGACCGCAAGTACGTGCTTGCGCATATCGAGGAACTGGTCATCAAGCCGGCCAACGAATCCGGAGGCTACGGCATGCTGATCGGCCCGCACTCGACAAAGAAGGAACAGCGAGAATTCGCAAAATTGATAAAGGAAGACCCGCGCAACTACGTCGCCCAGCCGACGCTGGCGCTGTCGACCTGCCCCACCATGGTGCCGGGCGGCATTGGCGCACGGCACGTGGACCTGCGCCCGTTCATTCTCTCCGGCCAGCAGACGTTTGTCACCACCGGCGGGCTTACCCGGGTGGCGATGAAGGCCGGCTCGCTGGTGGTCAATTCGTCCCAGGGTGGCGGCAGCAAGGACACCTGGATCGTCGATACCGAGGCCGCCGGCCGCGCGGGCGGAGGTAAATCCTGATGCTTTCACGCCTCGCCGAACATCTCTACTGGCACGGCCGTTACCTGGAGCGGGCCGAAGGTCTCGCGCGCCTGGTAAACGTCAACGCCCACCTGAATCTCGACCTGCCGGGCCGAATCGCTCCGGGCTGGGAGCCGCTGGTGCGCATCACCGGCGCTCCGGATCTTTACGAACAACTCTACGACGACGAATTCGGCGAGCGGCAGGTGGCAAAATTCCTGATTGCCGACGAGCGCAATCCAGGCTCTATACGCTCGGCCCTGGAGCTTGCGCGCGACAACATGCGCGCGGCCCGCGACCTGTTGCCGCGGGAAGTCTGGGAGCAGATGAACGGTCTCTATCTGCGTATCACCGAACAGATTTCCGGCAACCTGTCCAAGCGCCGGCGGCACGAATCGCTGGCCGACCTGATCCAGGGTTCGCAGCAGATCGCCGGCATGCTGATGGGCACCATGAGCCAGGATCATGCCTACGACTTCATCCTTATCGGGCGCTACCTGGAGCGCGCCGACGTCACCACACGGATCCTTGACGTACGGGCCGATGATTTGCTGCCTGAACACGCCGAGGAGCTGCGACCCTTCGAGTCCATCCAGTGGATGAGCGTGCTTAAATCGCTGACCGGGTACCAGATGTATCGTCGCCACGTCCGCACCCGCATTGCCGGCCCCGACGTGCTGCGTTTCCTGCTGCGAGACCGGCTGTTTCCACGCTCGGCGATGTTCTGCCTCAAGGCACTGGAATCGCTGTTGACCGACCTTCCCGGCAAAGACGACAGCGCATTGCGCGCGACCACGGCGCTGATGCGCCACCTGGATTCGGCGCGCATGGTCCGGCTCAAGGGCGAGCCGTTGAGCGAGTTCATCGATCGCATACAGATTGAATTGGGTGAGATCGGCCAGCATATCTCGCAGACCTGGTTCCAGTCGGCCCCTGAATGAAGACATTTCGATGCACCTGCGGCAACACACTGTACTTCGAGAACACCGTATGCGTGCAATGCGACCGCAAACTGGGCTTTCTGCCCGACGAGCTCGTGCTCTCGGCGTTCGAACCCGACCGCAAGGGACGCTTTGTGGCTCTGGCCCCGGAAGCGCGCGGCCACCATTACCGCAAATGCCGCAATTACGCCGACCAGGACGCGTGCAACTGGATGGTGCCGGAAGACGATGTCAACCCGTTCTGCGTTGCCTGCAGGCTCAACCAGGTCATCCCCAATCTCGACAAGCCCGGCAACCGCGAACGCTGGCTGCGGGTTGAAAAGCGCAAGCGAAGGCTGATCTACGACCTGCGACGGCACCGTCTGCCGCTGGTCGGGCGCGACCTGGAGCCGCAGACCGGGCTGGCGTTTGCGTTCCTCGAGGACGACCCGGGCGAAGGCCTGGAATTCCACGACAGCCACGAAGGCACGCAGATCATGACAGGTCACGCCAACGGGCTTATCACGATCAACATCGCCGAGGCCGACGACGTGGAACGCGAGCGCATGCGCGTGGCCATGAACGAGGCGCAACGCACCCTGCTGGGCCATTTTCGCCATGAAAGCGGTCATTACTACTGGGACCGCCTGGTGCGAAATGGCCCCTTGCTGGGTCGCGTGCGCGAGATATTCGGCGACGAGCGCGAAGATTACCAGGCCTCGCTCGGCCGCTACTACAACCAGGGCGCGCAACGCGGCTGGCAGGACAACTACGTCAGCGCCTACGCCAGCTCACACCCCTGGGAGGACTGGGCCGAGTGCTGGGCCCACCTGCTGCAGATCGTCGACACGCTGGAGACCGCCGCGGCCATCGGCATGGCCCCGGCCAGTGCCGTCAGCGACGACATGGACGAACGCATCGAGCACTGGGTGAAGCTGGCCGTCAACATCAACCTGCTCAACCGCAGCCTCGACCAGCCCGACCCCTACCCGTTCGTCCTCACGCCCACCGTCATCGACAAGCTCAAGCTGGTCAACACCGTCATCGAATCCAGCGGCTTCAGCAAGTAGCTACTGACTGAATGCAACAGAAGTAACCACGAAGCTCACGAAGAGCACGAAGGTAAAACCGGCGAGCTTTCCATCCGCCCTTCTTCGTGCCCTTCGTGCTCTTCGTGGTTAACGCTTATCCAATCGAGTCGAATAATCTGCGTAAATCTGAGTAATCTCCAGTTCCAGCTTCTCGATCACGCGCGAGCGATCACCCAGACGTCCACCCGGGCCACGCCGGCGCGCTTGAGCACGCGGGCGCATTCTCTCAGCGTCGCACCGGTGGTCATGACGTCGTCGACCAGCACCGCGTGGCGCACGCCGGGCGGCAGACGGCGAAGCGCGAATGCGCCCTTGACGTTGCCGGCGCGGCGGTCGGCGGGCAGTTCGGACTGGGTCACCGTCGCGCGCGAGCGGCTCAAGACAGCCGCCCACGGCAGACCACCGAAATGGCGCGACAGGTCCCGGCACAGCAGTTCGGCCTGGTTGAACC
>DATFJJ010000317.1:0-4158 GCA_035269245.1 Wenzhouxiangellaceae bacterium
TCATAAAGATTCAATTGCCCGCCTCAGGAGGCCGACCATGTCCGAAGATCTGTTCGAGAAAATCGTCGCCCGGGAAATCTCGGCCGATATTGTCTGGGAAAATGACGACCTGCTGGCGTTCCGCGACGTCAACCCGCAGGCGCCGGTGCATATCCTGATCATCCCGAAGCGCAAGATTCGCACGCTCAACGACCTGGAAGAAGACGACGCCGAATTGGTCGGGCGCATGGTACTGGCAGCCAAGGAAATTGCCGCCAGCGAGGGCATCGCAGAGGATGGTTACCGGCTGAACTTCAACTGCAACGAAAAGGCCGGGCAGTCGGTGTGGCATATCCACCTGCATCTGCTCGGGGGCCGGGAAATGGGCTGGCCGCCCGGCTGAAAATCGCCTGCAAAGCTGTTGCGCGTGCGCCTGACCACGTCTTCCGATGCTCGGAATCCTCATGTACCAGCGATGTACATTCCGGTTCCTGCGCTTCGGGAGACGCGCTCATCCACCCGCTCGCGACGCTTTGCAGGCGATTTTTGCGGTCAACCGAAGATCGCTAGTACTCGAAGCGCAAGCGCGCCGACCGCAGAAACAAGTCGCTATCCCAACCGGGAGATGACACGAACAGGTGATAAGCGTTCAACTCGTGGTCGATCAAGTTGCCCAGTAACGAAGGCGCCTGTGCGGTTCTTGTGAGCGCCACGCTCTGGCCGGTCGTTTCCACACGTGCGATTTCAGTGCATTCGCCTGCAACCCCAGGCGTCCAGTTCGTCGCAGTGTGCGGACATTCCACCAGGATCACCAACAGACCGTCAGGCGAAGCATCGTAGAACCAGATGTCGAGTGCGGTGACCGTCGCGCCGTGCGGCAGCGCAGTGACCGGGGCTATGGCATGCGCGCTTGATCCCGAAACGCCAGCCTGGAGAACGAAAGTAGTTGGCGCAGCCAAAGACACGACGGAACTCAAGCTTGGTCTGAATGCCGTGCTGGGAATGGCCAGAAAGCTTTCCCGTCTTTCGGTGGACAGATTACCCTGCGCGTCTGCATGGACGTTCCTGGGCGCCGCGTCGATATGGGACAGGCCCCGAACACGCGCGCTCCCGTTGACGTCCAGGGTCGCGGTGGGTCCGCCGGTGTTGATGCCGACCAGGCCCGGCAGAATGCCCATCGTCAAGCCATGATCCGCCGAACCGATGAATAGGTGCTCGACGCCGCCTTTGGTCCAGATGCTGCTGACCCCGCGTCCGCCGCCGCCCAGCGCCACGCCCATGGACAGGCCGACCGAGCCGTCGCCGACGTAGAAGTCGCCGCGGCCGTTGCCGGACGTCCAGCGAAAGGCGTCTCTGGAGCGCACCGTCAGCGCCGCGGGCGGCGCGGGATAGCCGATGCCGACGGCCCGTGAACCCAGCACGGAAAGCACATCGGCATTGACGCCGGTGCCGGTGGTCGACAGGCTCCAGCGCTCGCTGGCCGGGTCGAGCGGGTCGACCACGCTGTCGATGCGCCAGCCTCTAGATGCTTCCGAGTTCCAGAACAACTGCCGCACCGCTTCGGATCCGGCGGTCTCGGTGATCGCCAGGTGGGCCAGCGTGCCCGGCCCGGAATCCCGGGTCAGCAGCATGCCGCCGCGAACGCTGAGCGGGTAAACGGAATTCGGGGCGTTGCCGCCGAGGCCGATGTTGCCCTCACCGTCGATGCGAACCAGGTCTCCCGAGACGCTGTGAAAGAGATTGAAGCGGTCGAGCAGAAGGTTGTCGCCCCGGGTGAGCGCGGCGAGGCTCCAGAACCGGTCCGAGACCGCGTTTGCGAACGTCAGCCGCGCAAAGTCGTCCTCGGTTTCGTATAGCTGCATCAGCGGGAGGCCGATGCTGCTGTTGCCGTGTACGTCGAGCGTACCGGCCGGGTCGAGCACCCCGATACCCACGTTGCCGTCCATGTAGGCCGTCGCGGTCCCGTTGATGACCCAGTGCGAGTCGCCGGGCGGGCCCTCGGCCCCATCGGCGCCGGACGGGCCCGGTGCACCGTCGGCCCCGGGAGGCCCTTCGTTACCGGCCAGCGCGAACATCGCCATGGGTGCGGCGTGCACTCGCTGCCGGGGCGTCAGCATGGTGCCGTCCACGGCGATCTGCAGCCAGCGCGGGTCGGCGCCGAAACTCCCGGCGCCGAAGTCCAGCTCGACCTGGAACAGGCCGTCTTCCACCGGCCAGGCATTGCGCGCGATGGCACTGCCGACCTGGGCGCCGCCGGCGAGGCTGTCGTAGAGCCGGAATTCAAGGTCGGCCAGGCCGGTGAACGGCGTGCCGGACTGCTTGAGCTGGCCCTGGTAGGTGATCGGCTGCTGGCCCGATGCGGTCGATGCGAACAAGAGCCCTGCGATCACCAGCCCTGCCATGAGCACCAGGCCCCTGGCCCGGCAAAGCGATTCCAATGAGTTCATGTCGTTTTTTCCTGTGACTCAGCTTTCGTAGCTGTCGTTGAAAAGCGCATCGGTTTCCAGGTTGACGCCCCAGAAACCGCCGGTGATTTCCCACGGGCCGCCGTCTGCCGCGCTGTTGCCGGTGGCGTCCCACTGGCCGAAGGTGCCCGACAGCTCCCAGTCGCCGGAAGACGACGCGATCTCGCCGCCGCCGTCGACGGTCCACCATTCGATGTCCTGCGCCGCGGCAGGAATCGCCAGCAGCAGCGAGGCGACGCAGCAGTATGCTTTTCGCACGGATTTACCCTCGATTCGAAGCAATACAAAAAAAAACGTAATTGAGCAGATTTTTGCGCCATGGGTTCGGATTGTCTGTCGTGCGGCGCAGGGCACCTGAACTGTCGCAGGAGCGGCGTCGCTGCGAATCAGTTGTTGACAGGGCAGGGGCGGGGCAAGGATCCCTGCGGTTCGACGTGGATGTTCGTTTTCAGCAGTTCGGCCAGAGCCTGCAGGTCCTTGCGCCCGCTCGGGATGCCGCGCCGGGCGATGCCTTCGGCCGTGATCGTCGTCAGCGCGGTGAATGAAAAGAGTTTTTCCACTTTCGAGCGATTGACCTGGGTCTGGTCGTCGGCGACGGCGAAGCGGGACTGGCGGATCTCGGCCGTGCCGAGCAGGCTGAACAGCGCCCCGAGTGCCCCGGTCGTCGGCCGTCCGTGGATGCCCTGCATGTTCTCGTAGGCGATGAAATGGCCGAAATCGATCAGATGATAGGTGATGACCTGTTCGTGGCGCAGGCGCACCGAGGGCTCGGCCAGCGTGTCGTGGTAGCTGTAGTGGTCTTCGGCATCGGGCGCTTCGGGCCAGCTGGCGCGAACGCTCAGTACCTGTCGGGGTGCAAGGGAGGCTGGCACGATCCGCACCGGCGGATCGACCTCGACGATGAACCGCTGATCGTACTCCAGCACCTTGCGCATGCTGACCGATGCATCCTCGGCCCGCCGGCCGCTGACGCCCAGCCAGGCCTGGAAAAACCGTTCCGGCAGCACCTGGAAAGTGCGTGAAGGGCCGACGACCTCAGGCCTTTTGGCCAGTCCGAACAGGAAATCGGCGACGAAACGCGACTGGTTGGTCGTGGCGGCCGTGTCGTAGCCCTCGATACCGGACATCACCTCACGCATGGTCGCGGTGTCGACCAGGACATGAGCGCAGTGGCCCTGGTCATCGGTCGCGCCCGTGGCTTCGATCAGCAACAACAGCACGCCTGCATACCATCGACTTGCGGCCATTGGGAACACTCTGTCGCGCGGATTTTCATCGCATGGTACCTGTGATCGCGTTGCGGGTGAATGAAGCCCACCCCATGCGCCGGGCATCGGCTCCTGCGGGTGCTCCGGGCGTCGTGGGAATGCGCCGCCCGGGGCGTTGGGATACCCGGTATTCTGATAAAATCAACGGCTTATTTTTAAAATGACCGCACTCAATGCCAGGCAAGCTCTACATCAAGACCCATGGTTGCCAGATGAACGAGTACGACTCCGACCGCATGGCCGAGGTGCTCGCAGCCTCGCACGGCCTGGAGCTGACCGACGTCGCATCGGACGCCGACGTGATTCTGGTCAACACCTGCTCGATCCGCGAGAAGGCGCAGGAAAAGGTGTTTTCGCAGCTCGGCCATTGGCGGCCGCTGAAGCAGGCGCGCCCGGACGTGGTCATCGGCGTGGCCGGCTGCGTGGCCAGCCAGGAGGGCGAAGGC
>DATFJJ010000318.1:0-3132 GCA_035269245.1 Wenzhouxiangellaceae bacterium
CCGACTCGATGGCCTCGCCGGTACGCTTCTCGATCTCAGACGGCCCGCCGACCAGGATCACCGGCCGGCCGGTGCTTTCGATCACCCAATCGGCGAGTGCCGCATAGCCGGTGACCGACCAGTTGCGCGCAGCATGGCTGGAGCAGGGGCTGATCAGCACCGCCCTGCCCGGCCGGGGTTGATGCTCGATCGCGAATTCCCGATCCTGTTCGTCGATCGGCGGCGCGCGATCGACCCCATCCGTGTCGGCGCCCAGCACCCGCGCGAAAGACAGCAGGGCTTCGGCCTGGTGCTGGAATAGTACTGCCGGAATCCGCTCGTTGATTACCAGCCCATGCCCCTCGCGGGCGCGCTCGGCGTCGAAGCCGATGCGCCGCTCGGCGCGCACCAGCGAGGCAATCAGGTTCGCGCGCGTCGAGACCTGGGCGTGCAGCAGCACGCCGAAACGGCGGCCGGCGAGCCGGCGACGCAATCGCAGCAGTCCGCGCATGCCGCCGCGCTTGTCGTAGACGATGAACTCGACCCCCGGAAGATCACGAACCAACCGATACTCGCCCTTGCCTATGATCCATGTCAGCCGTGCGTCGGGCCACTGCAACTGAATGGCGCGCACCGTCGCGATACAGTGACAAACGTCGCCCAGGGCCGACAGCCGCAGCAGACAGATCGAGTCCGGCGCGCTCATTCAGGCGGGCATTGGACAGGGTTCGAAAATACAGGGAAAATCGCACGAATCATGGAAAGCATTCTACGGTCAGGCCCGCTCGAGATTCTGTTCGATTCACGGTTGGGCGCCAAACCGGAAACCGGCTGGTTCGATCCGGCCTGGTGGCGCTCGCGCGATGCGGTCATTGGCGAACTCGGCGGCCGCGGCCAGGCGCTTGCCGTGGAATCACCATGGGGCGAAGCCGTGCTGCGCACTTATCACCGCGGCGGCATGGTGCGATATCTGAGCGCATCAAGTTATGTATACACCGGCGCCGATCGTACGCGGCCGTTCGCCGAGTGGCGCGTCAACCGCAGGCTTCTCGATGCCGGATTGCCGGTGCCCGAGCCGCTGGCCGCGGCTTTCGAACGCCACGGGCCGTTCTACCAAGGCGCCCTGCTGACCCGTCTCATCCCCGATGCAGACCCGCTGCCGAAAGCCGCCGGTCGAATGGCGTCGCAGGACTGGAAGAACCTTGGCGAAATGCTCGGCAGTGCCGCAGGCGCCGGCCTGCGTCATCCGGATCTCAACGCCAACAATATTCTCATGGACTCGGCCGGAAAATTCTGGCTCCTCGATTTCGACCGCGCCTGGATCGCCGACCACGCCTTCGATCCCGGCCCGATGATCGGCCGCCTGCAGCGCTCTATGAGAAAGCTCGGCATAGCGCACGACGAATCGGCGCTCTGGGACGTCGTCCGGAACTGAATCGAATCGGAAAAGCAGCCGTAGATCGGGGTCGCATCCCCGACGCAGTCGTCGCAAAAAGCCTTCCTACAAAACCGCCCATTCCTGTCGCCCCGGACTTGATCCGGGGTCCGGCGGCTTTCTTGGATCGGGGCAAAAGACGCTGGATCCCGGCTCGAGGCCGGGACGACAGAAAAGGCTTCGGCCGAATATGCGCGCCGCGCGCTTATGCGGGCTACAAAACCGCGAGAGTTGTCTTCCGCCTTTTTCAGACGTCGTTGGCCGATTTCACGACCCGCGTGCCGAACAGAACATCGCAGATCGGCCAGGTGATATTGAAGTTCCCCTTCTGCATGATGGCCGGGTCGTGATGCGAAAGATGCAGTCGGCGCATCTTCTTGACGCCGGGCAGACGCATGATCCAGGAATCTTCGGCCTGGTGAAAGGCGAAGTGCAGTATTTCGTAACAACCGTAATAGCTCAGCGCCGTCATCACGAACAGCCAGGCGACGTTGCTCGAGAACAGCCAGGTCAGCAAGAACCCGACCGGCAGCGCGAACGCGATCGCGAAGAAAATCATCAGCATCGGCGGGAAAAGCACGGCCCGAAAATCGTCACTCGAGTCGAACTGCATAGCTTCATGGGTAAAGAAGCGATGGTGCTGCAGCGTGTGACGCTCGTAGATCATCCCCAATCCCGGTCGTCTGCGGTGCATCACGAAGCGGTGGCCCAGGTACTCGGCCAGGTTGGCGTAAAGGAACGTCAGCGGCACGACCAGCCATTCGAGCGGCTGCACGTTCTCCAGCCGCAGCGCACCGATTGCCAGCACGGCAAAGACAAAACCGAGGATCAGGGTGAAATGAAGCCTTCCCGAATAGCCATCGGGAATCAGTTCACGGCGATATCGGTCGCGGTACTCGGAAGTCTTGGCATCGATCATCTGCCAAGCCTGCCATGACCCAGGCGCTCGCACAAGGGGCCTGAAGTGAGAGGCCGGCGGGACGAGAATATACGTCGCCGCGCCGCAGCAGCAAGAGTAGCGAATAAGGCGGGTTACACTGAGAATCTGGAACGAATGGGCTAATTTCAATGAGTGAGCGAAACGCATCCCGACTGATGGTCGAATGCCTTGAAGCCGAAGGCGTCGACAAGGTCTTCGCCGTGCCCGGCGAGGAAAATCTCGACCTGCTAGAAGCGCTGCGCGAATCATCGATAGAAGTCGTGGTCACACGCCACGAGCAGGGTGCCGGCTTCATGGCCGCCTGCCACGGCCGCCTCACCGGCAAACCCGGGGTGTGCATGTCCACGCTGGGTCCGGGCGCAACCAACCTGGTCACCCCCGCGGCCTACGCCCAGCTCGGCGCAATGCCGATCGTGATGATCACCGGCCAGAAACCGATCAAGACGTCCAAGCAGGGGCATTTCCAGATTCTCGACGTGGTCGATCTGATGCGCCCGGTCACGCACTTTACGCGCCAGATCGTCTCGGCCGCCACCATTCCGTCCCGGGTACGCGAAGCGTTCCGGCAGGCCGAGGAAGAGCGGCCCGGCGCGGCGCACCTGGAGCTGCCGGAGGACATCGCGCGCGAATCTGCGGAAGATCTAAAGCCGCTTGTCGCCAGCCAGACTCGCCGGCCGGTGGCCGAGGAAAAGGCGATTGCGCGGGCGGTCGAGGCCATCCAGAACGCCAAAAGCCCGCTGATGATGTGCGGTGCCGGCGCCAACCGCAAGCTGACCTC
>DATFJJ010000319.1:0-2852 GCA_035269245.1 Wenzhouxiangellaceae bacterium
TCGAGTCCGAAGCCTTCTTCTCGGCCGGCATCGAAACACGGCAGGTCCCCCGGGTCGGCGACCGGCTGGGAGAATTCTCATGACGACCGCGTGTGCGAAGTTGTGGGCGAAGCTGTGCTTGATACCCCTGCTGCTGATCGCCGCCGGTGCGCTGGCCGACGAGCGCATCGACCTTTTCGCGTCCGAGATCGATATCAGGCCGGACGGCAGCCTGCTGGTGGTCGAGACCATCGACGTCCAGGCCGACGGACAGGACATCCGGCGCGGCATCTACCGCGATTTTCCGACCGTATACCGGGATGCGCTGGGCAACCGGGTCACGGTGCCTTTCGAGGTCGCCGACGTGGCCCGTGACGGCAACCCGGAATCCTGGCACACCGAGGGCGTGACCGGCGGCACTCGGCTTTATATCGGCGACGCCGGTACTTACCTGGACCCCGGCCGATACAGCTACCGCATCGAATACACCACAGACCGCCAGCTCGGCTTCTTCGACGAACACGACGAGCTTTACTGGAACGTCACCGGCAACGACTGGGCATTTCCCATCGACGCGGTCGAGGCCACGGTGCGGCTGCCGGCCGAAGTCCCGCGCGAGCAGATTCGCATCGACGCCTACCTCGGCGAAACAGGTGCCCGGGGTTCGCAATGGACTTCGAGCGTTCCCGCGGCAGGCATCGTCAGGTTCAGCAGCCAGCGAAGCCTGCGCCCGTACGAGGGCATGACCGTCGCGGTCGGCTTTCCGAAGGGCCTGGTGCCCGAACCCTCGGTGCTGGACCGGGGGGCGCGATTGCTGAGCGACAGCGCCGGATCGATCATCGGCTTGATCGGACTGCTCGTGGTGATCGGCTGGCAGGCCTGGGCCTGGGGCCGGGTCGGTCGCGACCCGCTGCCCGGCGCGATCTATCCGCGCTACGAAGCGCCGTCGGGCTATTCGCCGGGCATGCTTCGCTACATCCTTAAATACGGCTACGACAAGACGGCCACGGCTGCCGCGCTGGTCCATCTGGCCGTGAACAATCACCTGGAGGTCGGCAAGCCGGGCAAACACTATGTTGTCACGAAGGGCGAAGGACGGCCGGAATCGAAGACCGAACGCAAACTGTTCGACGCGCTGTTCGCCGGCGGCAGCTCGCTGACCTTCAAGCAATCCGAACACGCCCGCGTGCGCAAGGCGGTCAAGGCACACGAGAAAGCGTTGCGCGGCCGCCTGGATCGCGATTATTTCGATCGCAATCGTCGATGGTGGGTGCCGGGTCTGATCGTCAGCGGCGTGACGGTGATTGCCATGGTTGCAATGACGCCTACCGATGCGCCGGGGCTTGGTATTTTCCTGGCGTTCTTCGCGACGGTGTGGAACGGAATCGTCGGGCTGTTTGTCTTCGGCCTTCTCAAGGGCTGGAAACAGGCCAGGGGCCTGGCCGTCGTGCCGCTACTGCTGGCCGGCGCGTTCATGATCCCGTTCGCGGTAGTCGGCATCAGCGTGCTGGGCATGTTGGCCTGGCAGATCGGACCGCTGCCGACGCTGATACTGGTTGCCCATGTCGCGATCACGGCAACGTTCTATCAACTGATGAAGGCCCCCACCCAACGCGGTCGCGATCTGCTCGATGCGATACAGGGCCTGCAGCTGTACCTCAACATCGCCGAGCGCGAAGACCTCGAGCGACGCCACGGCGGCAAGCACCCGGTCACGATCGAGGAGTTCGAGCGGCTGCTGCCCTACGCCATTGCGCTGGAAAGCGCCGAGACCTGGGCCGCGCGATTCGAGGACGCGATCCGTCAGGCCGAGATCGACGGCACGATCCAGACGCGCAGCTGGTACTCGCCGTCGATGGCTTCGGGCGGCGCACTCAGCGGCGCGGCAATCTCGAAGTCGCTGGCCGGCGGCCTGTCGAGGGGCATTTCAGGTTCGGCGTCGCCGCCGGGTTCCTCGTCGGGCGGCGGTGGCGGCGGATCGTCCGGGGGCGGCGGAGGCGGCGGCGGGGGCGGTGGCTGGTAGTTTTATCGCTGCATGGCGCGCGGCTTGCCGCGCAACGCGAGCCAAGCCGCGCCGAGTGCGCCGATACCCGTCAACACCAGGTAAGCAACCGCGCCGGACCAACGTCCGTTTTCCAGCAGCTGCAGGGTCTCGATGCCGAACATCGAGAACGTCGTCAGCCCGCCGAAGAAGCCGGTCATCACGGCAGTCCGACGCTGCAGCGAGACCTCGAAACGCCCGCCGGGACCAGCGAGGCGCCAGTAAGCGGCAATCAGCAATGATCCAAGCACGTTGACGATCAGCGTCGGCCAGGGCCAATCGGAACCCGTCCAGCCGTTGCCGGCACTGTGCAGCCAGACGATCGAGACACCATGGCGCAGGCAGCCGCCCAGTGCGGCGGCCAGCGCGATCGCGGCATATAAAGCGGCCCTATTCATTCCACATCCCGCCGCCGCGAAAAACGCGGTGCAACGAAAACTTCAGCCTAGGAGCCTGTCGGACTTGACCGATCGTTGCGAGGGAAAGTCCGGTTGGAGTCATATTTTTCGATCTTTTGAGGCGAATAGTGGGCCTATTCAACGAAAAATAGCGGGAAATCTGGCCCAATCCGGCTTTTCCGCAGTAGATCAGTGTCAAGTCCGACAGGCTCCTAGGGTTCAAAACCATCTCAGCGGGCACCGAGGAGCGTCGCGACCCACCACGCGGCCGTAGCCCCCAGTCCGGCCGCGGCGATGCAGCCGAACATGGAAGCGGCAACATAGGCCAGCGCACCGGCGGCATGACCGCGCCGGAACAGCAGCACCGTCTCCAGGCTGAACGACGACACCGTGGTGTAGCCGCCCAGCATGCCTGCACCGAGAAACGCGACCCA
>DATFJJ010000320.1:0-2440 GCA_035269245.1 Wenzhouxiangellaceae bacterium
CGGCCCCGGTTGGCATCAGGCCGCGCTAAAGGAAAATCGCCAGCGCGCGTTCGACGACCTGATCGCGGTATCCGAAGACCTGATCGAGCGCGATATCACCTCGCCGGACCACCTGGGCATCCAGGGCGGCAGCAACGGCGGCCTGCTGGTTGGCGCGGTGATGGTGCAGCGTCCGGAGCTGTTCGATGCGGTCGTCTGCCAGGTGCCGCTGCTCGACATGAAGCGCTACCACAAGCTGCTGGCAGGTGCGAGCTGGATGGCCGAGTACGGCGATCCCGACGACCCCGGGCAGTGGTCATACATCGGCGAGTATTCGCCTTACCAGAACGTCTCGGCCGAAGCCGAATACCCGCGCGCGTTCTTTACCACATCGACCCGCGACGACCGGGTGCATCCGGGACATGCGCGAAAGATGGTCGCGAAGATGCTTGATCAGGGCCACGACGTGCTCTATTACGAGAACATCGAAGGCGGCCACGGCGGTGCCGCCAACCTCAAGCAGCGCGCCTATCTGAGCGCCCTGATCTTCGCCTACCTGCATGCAAGGCTTGCCGACTAACCCGCTTCGGCCAGGCGGCGCAGCGCCGCCTGGTCGGGCTCCGCCGCCGACAGGGAGGGGATCACCAGCGTCGTTGCCGGGTTCAACACCGCATCGGGCAATGCTGACAGCAGCACGCGCTCGGCGCGGAAATCCTGGATCGGCAACGTGGCGGCTTCGTAGAGAATTGTTTCTGTAGCCTCCGGATACCAGCGCGCCAGTTTGTCAACCAGGATTTCGATCCGCCTTCGGCTGGACTCGAAGCCAATGCACTCGATGTTGCCCGCCTGCGAGATCTGCCACAGCAGCAGCAGGGATGAAGGGTCGAGCGCGCGATTCTGGATCAGGAACTGGGTGGCCTCGAACGACTGTACGCCGTGTTCGCCCGGATCCAGGTCCAGGTCGGCATACAGGCAGGACTCTGCGGATATGCCCGGTTCCATGCGGGTCTTGAAACCCTCGGCGCGGGCCTGCGCCATCGCCTTGCGACCGACCTGGGCGAAAACCCCGGGATGGCCGTAGAGCACGACGCACACCCGTCGGCCTGCGCGAACCTGTTCGAGAATGAGAATCTGCATCCCGGCGTAGCTTTCGCGCCGATCGCGGTTGGCGTCGTAAAGTTCGCTCAGGTCGCGACAGTCGGCGTTCAAGCCGCGCAGCCACTCGAACGTGAAGCCGTCGGCCAAAGAAAACACGACATCCGCCGTGCTGATCTCGGACACTGTCCGGGCGCCCGCGTGCCTGGCCGGTTGCAGGCCCGATCCGACGACGATCAGGCGGCCCCGGCGCCTGTCACGCGACATCTTCTTTACTCGCCTCGATCAGCGTGCACGACGCGATCGCGGCCAGCATGCTTGGCGTGGTAGAGCGCCCCGTCGGCGCGCTCGCGCACTTGGGTCAGGGTCTTGTCGTCACGACGGCGCACGGCGGTGCCGAAGCTCATGGTGACTGCGACGATATCGTCGCCGGAACGCGCTTCCGTCAGCAATTCGCGGAGCCGGTCCAGGTCGTCCTGGATGCTGTCGGGCCGATAGCCGGGTACGGCGATGCCGAATTCCTCGCCGCCGATGCGGCCGATGATTCCCTGCTTGCCGAAGCACTCGCGCAATCGGGCGCCGACCCGGCGCAATACCTCGTCTCCGGCCAGGTGGCCATGCAGGTCGTTGACCTGCTTGAAGTGGTCGATGTCGGCCAGCACCAGCGTGAACGGGACCTTCTTCTCGCGGGTCAGCTCGAACGCGCGTTCGGCCAGTTCGAAAAAGCGCGTGTGATTGCTGAGCGCGGTCAGGCCATCGCGGTGAGACAGGCTCTGAAAGCGCCTGCGTTCGCGGGTTGCGTGGGCCAGCAACAACAGCAGCACCAGGAACAGGACGCCGGCCAGCACGTATACGATGGTCCTGAGGCGCTTTCGCTGCTTCTCGTTCTGGGTTTCCAGTTCGCTTACGCGCGCCTGTTCCTGCAGCAGCTCCAGCTGTTGCTGCGTATGCTTGAGGTCGAATTCCACCTCCAGGTAGGCGATCCGGCGCGCGCGTTCCATGTCCAAATGTTTCTCGCGAGCTTCCATCCGCGCCTCGTAGTGCTCCATCGCGCGCGGATATTGCTGCCGGTCCCTGGCAATATCGCCGAGCATCTTGTGGGCCTCGGCCAGGTAGTCCCAGGTCTGGCCGCGGGCGAGCTCGCCGAGCGCCGGCGTGAGCAGTTCGATGACCCTGGCGGGTCGATCCCTGATCATTTCCAGCCGGGCGAAGTACAGGCTGGTTTCAGAAACGCCGCTTTCAAATCCGGTTTCCATCAGGCTGGCGAGGCCGGACTCCAGCAAGGAAGCAGCCTGTTCGTGTTTGCCCGCCATCCGCAGCAAATCACCCAGACCGCTTTCAGAGATCCCGGCGCTCAGTTCGTCAC
>DATFJJ010000321.1:0-10099 GCA_035269245.1 Wenzhouxiangellaceae bacterium
ATTCGTCGCCGGGCATGGCGATGACTGCGGTCGTGTTTTCGTGACTCATGATTCCGGGTCGAGGCGGATGATGTCGCCGTTGTTGCCGGCGAATTCATGAGCATATTCCAGTTCGCCGCGGGTTTCGGCGTGGATGGTGTAGAGCGGGTCGCCCGCCTCGACCCGGTCGCCGAGGTGCACGTGCAGTTCCACCCCGGCGGCCGGCGCCGCTGGTGCCCCGGCCAGCTTGGCCACGCGCCCCAGCCGGCGATTGTCGAACAGCCCGACCACGCCGGCGTGCGAGGCAGCGACGGGTTCCCTGGCACCCGCGACCGGCGGCCTGCGCAGGCCGCCCTGGGCTTCGCAGATGGCCTTGAACTTGCGCCAGGCGGCGCCGGATTCGAGCGTTTCTTCTGCCAGCGATTTGCCTCGACCGGGTTTGGCCGTGCCGGCCATTTCGAGCAACTCGGCCGCCAAGCGAACCGAACGATCACGCAAGTCCAGCGGCTGATGCTTCTCGCCCTGCAGTACGGCCAGAACATCGTGCGCCTCCAGCGCCGGGCCGATGCCGCGGCCGACCGGCTGATCGCCATCGGTGACGACGGTCCGGGTCTTCAGGCCGAATGCCGCGGCGGTGGCCTCCAGCCGGGCGGTGAGCGTTTTCGCCTCGTTGTCACTGCGCACCTTGGCCGTGTCGCCGACAGGCAGGTCCAGAACCAGGTGGGTGGCGCCGGCGGCGATCTTTTTCGACAAAACCGAGGCCACCAGCTGGGCTTCGGCATCCAGGTCCATCACGCGTGCAACCCTGATAAGCATGTCGTCGACCGGTGACAAACCGACCGAACCGCCCCAGACCACGCAGCCGCCTTCGCGTTCGACCACGCGACGCATGCTGCCCAGGTCCAGGTTCACCGGTGCCAGCATTTCCATGGTGTCGGCGGTGCCGGCAGGCGAGGTGATGGCGCGCGACGAGGTCTTGGGGATGATCAGACCGTTCGCCGCCACGATGGCCACGACCAGCGGAGTTGTGCGGTTGCCGGGCAAACCGCCGACGCAGTGCTTGTCCATGCGCACCGGGCGTTCCCATTCGAGGCGCTCGCCGACCTCGACCATGGCCCCGGTAAGCGAGACCAGTTCTTCGTCGTCCAGGGCCCGCGCGGCGATCGCGGTCAGAAACATCGCCAGTTCGATTTCGTCGTAACGGCCCCGGACGACGTCGCGCATGACGGCGTGCAGCGCCTCGGCCGAGAACGGTCTACCGTAGACTTTGCCGCGCACGTGGTGTACCGACTCCAGCGGGCGCGGATGGCTGGCGTGCAGCTCGTCGCCGTCGCGCACCTGCAGCTTTTCCCAGGCCACGGTGGAAAGCCCTATCTGGTCGAGATCCAGCAGTTCCGAGCCGGTCTGGAACAGTTCGGCGATCACATTGTCATGGGCCGAGTCCAGGCGGATACGGGCATGCGCGGTGAAGCCCTCGGAACGGCACAGCGGACTATCCTTGCGCACGATGGCGATTGGCCGCTCGCGCGTGTCCAGATCCATGCAACGGACCCGAAGGTGGCGCGGCGAGGCGGAGCCGTTGGCCTCAGTCATGATTCCTTTTTTCGCTCATATTCGCTTAAATTCGCTTATATTTGCCTAAAATCGCTGATATTCGCCTCAAGCGTAGCAATCAGCCGGGATTCTTTCATCGACCCGGCAGGTCGTAAGGCTGGGCGTATTCCGGCACGCAGGCGTTCCAGCCCAGCTCCTCTTCGATTCGGCGGCGCAAAGTATCGGAAGCCTCTGCCTCGCCGTGTACGACGAAGGCCTGGACCGGCTGCGTTTCCATGCCCGAAAGCCAGCCCATGATCTCATCGGCATCGGCATGGGCGGAGAGCATGTCCAGGTTATGGACCTCGGCGCGCACCGGCCAGTACTGGCCGTGAATCTTGACCTGCTCGGCCCCGGCCACCATGGCCGCGCCGCGCGTGCCCCCGGCCTGGTAGCCGGCGAACAGGATGGTGTGCTCGGGATGCGGCGCGTAGACCTTCAGGTGGTGCAGCACCCGGCCGCCGGTGGCCATGCCGGAACCAGCGATGATGATCTTGGGCATCGGGTCGTGATCCAGCGATTTCGATTCTTCCGGATCCTGAACGTAACGGGGCAGACCGCACGCCGCCTCGGCCTCGGCACGGGTCAGCCGGTGATCGTCGGGATGATCGGCGAACACGTTGGTGGCGTTGATGGCCAGCGGGCTGTCCAGGAACACCGGCAAAGGCGGGATGCGCCCGGTGCGCTCCAGCCGGTTGAGGTGATGAAGCAGGAGTTGGGTGCGGCCGACGGCGAACGCCGGCACGATGACGGTGCCGCCACGCGCGGCGGTCTTGCTGACGACCTCGGCGAGCGCGGCTTCCGGATCGGTGTGGTTGCGCTTGCGGTTGCCGTAGGTGGACTCCACCAGCAGGTAGTCGGCGGCAGGGATCGGGTCGGGCGGCGGGATGATGGCGCTGTCGGCATGGCCCAGGTCGCCGCTGACCAGCAACCGCATACCGTCGACCTCGAACAGCAGGCTGGCCGCCCCCGGGATGTGGCCGGCGCGGGTGCAGCTCACCTTAATGCCCTCGAACAGGCGGCCGGTCTGGTGAAACTCGAGCTCGCGAAACAGCTTCAGGCAGCGCAACGCGTCCTCGCGGGTGTACAGCGGTCGCGCGGGATGGTGCTTCGAGAAGCCGTGACGGTTGGCGAACGCGGCGTCCTTTTCATGGATGAAGCCCGAATCCGGCAGCAGGTAGCGGCACAGGTCGCGCGTGGCCGCTGTTGCGTAAACCGGGCCGGAAAAACCGTTTCTCGCCAGCAGCGGCAGGTAGCCGGAGTGGTCCAGATGGGCGTGGGTGAGCACCACGCAATCAATGTCGGCGGGGTCGACCGGCAGCGGTTTCCAGTTGCGTTCGCGAAGCTGCTTGTAGCCCTGAAACAGGCCGCAGTCGATCAGGACCTTTCGACCTTGTGCCTCGAGCAGGAATTTCGACCCGGTCACGGTGCCGGTGGCACCGAGAAAGCGCAGAACGGGTATGTCGGCGTTCGACTTCATCGGTTACCTGCCTCTGACCTGGTCATTTACCTGCTGATAAGCAAAGCCTAAGGCGTTTCGGCCTCGAAGCCATTGGCATGGATCAAATCCGAGTACGCGACCACGCGCGGCAAACCGGTCTGGCCTGAGTCGTCCACGGCGGTCACGAACAACACGCCTTCGGCCGGTAAGGGCGCCGGCATCGCTACGTCGAAGGTAATCCGGTCGGCCGGCGCGTTGACCGGGAACACCCAACTCTCGCTCGCCAGGTGTTCTGGAAGGCCGAGCGAGACGCGCAATTGCACTACGCTGGACACCGGGTCGGCCGGCGGTTCGGTAACGCCGCCGCCAAAGTAACGCGTGTCGTCTGCGGTGCCGGAAACCCGCATCGCGCCGGAGGAAAATCCGGCTTGAAGCGCAGTGATCTCGGGCCCGGCCGGCGCCTGGTACGGCAGGCGCGCAGCCTTGGTCGCCAGCAGCAGTGCGTCCCGGTTATCGGGCCACACCGTGGACTCGAAACTGGCGCAGGATTGCGTGAAGCTGGTGCCGACCTCGAAGGTATAGGCCGCGACACCGAATTCTCCATAGGCAAAGTCCACGGTACTTCCGCCGGCCGGCCCCAGAAACTGCCACCGACCAACGGCGTAATCATTGAGGAATCCGAAACGGCGGCCCAGGATCGCGAGGCCATTGTGGTTGGGCGCGTTGTTTTCATTCTGTCCCCCCAGGCCTTCCCACGGAAACAGCACCAGTTCAGAGAACGAGTGAAGAGAAATGAACACGCCCTCGGCATCGCTCGGCGCCGGACTGATCAGGTCGTTGGCCGATCTCTGGACATCGAACACGGTGGCCAGATAGGCCTGCACGGCCTGGGTTTCCGGTTCCGAGGCCGCGACGACGCCCCGGTAGGTCGGGCTGCATGCGTCGCCCGACGAAAAATCCCCCCACAGGAAAGTGCTGTTGCGGTTGAGATCGATGCCCGGCCAGGTGCTGCTCAAATTGCCGGACGGACACGCGGACTCGTTGTGGTTCTTGCGCCAGAGCGTCGCGCCCTGTTCTACCCGGCGGCGACCGTCCGGATTGGCCTGGGCGACGATGTGGATTTCGCGGTGATCGAGCAGCCAGTCGATGTCTGGATCGTCGCCTGGATTCTCCAGCAGCAGTTCGGCGTACCGGGTTGCAATTTCGGCCGTCGCCAGCTCGCGCGCGTGCTGAGCAGCGATGATCACCAACGGCGGTTTGGCGTAAGGCGAGTTGCTATTGGTAATCACCAGCGCAAAGATCGAACCCCCGGGCTCGCTTCCCGCGCCGGCCTGCCAGGTGTCGCCGATATCAACCCACGAAGCGCGATCGGGAAAGGCGGATGCCAGGGCTGCGAGCGCGGTATGGGTTGCATCGACGGTGCGGTAGCAAGCGAAGTCCGGGATCGTCCCCGAAACGTCGCCGCGGGTTGCGATGCGCTCGGCCGCCGCCCGCCAGTTCTCCAATTCGCCGGTTCGGAGGTCGTCGGTCGTGATCTTGAAGCCGGCCTTTTCCAGCCGGCGGCGCTGGTCCGGTTGGAGATCGAACACGGCGTAGCCTTGGCGCCAGTCGACGCCCCAGAAGTCGTGGCGGTCGCGAAGCGCGGCCAGTTCGTCCGGGGCAAGGTCGTGTATGCGGACCACGTCGCCGCTCGCGATGGCCGGTAGCCACGCCAGCAGCGCAATGGCGTACAGCTTCATTGCTGATGCGTGCCGTCGGCCGCGGCGAGTGCGAGTTCGGCGAAACGCCCGAGCAAAGGGCGCCCGTTCGGATTCTCGTCCAGCCCGGCGACGAGCTTCGCAGGGTCCTGGCCCTCGACCTCGAGGGGTTCCGCTCGGGCCTCTATGTAAGACTGCATGATTGCACGATCGAATTCCGGATGAAACTGCACGCCCCAGCTCAGGTTGCCGAAGTACAGCGCGTGGAAGGGATCGTGGCCGGTAGTGCCGAGGACGCGCGAGTCGCCCGGCGGGTCGAGGACGACCTCGACGTGGCTGACGTTGAACGCAGCTTGCGGGACGAACGGGCCGGTCAGCGGGTCTTCGGCGTCGGTGAACTCCACCAGCGCGCGACCCATCCGGCGGCCGCTCGGATTGGGCCCGACCCGGCCGCCCAAGGCGTGCGCCAGTAGCTGGTGTCCATAGCAAACGCCCAGCATGGGCACGCCGGCCGAATGCGCGCCGGCCAGCCAGGATGCTGTCTGCTCCGACCAGTCCAGCCGATCGCTGACCATCGCCGGCGAGCCGGTTACAAGAACGGCGGGCGGATGATCCAGCGACTCAAGCGGCGGCAGCACTTCGCCCCGATCGACGCAAACGATTCGATAGTCGAAACGGTCGGTGCCGAGTCCATCGGCAAACCAGTGCTCGAAGTCGCGGCCGTCGCCGCGCGCTTCGGGTACGGCGCGGCCGGTCTTGACGATGATGAGTTCGGGCTTGGGCATGGGGGCGGTCTGGGTCGGCTGTCGATTGGCGGACGTTTTGTCAATCACGATTTCGAGGCAATTCCGAGCTTATACCTCTGCGCTCAATGAGAACACAAAATCATCGGGCGCGCGCCTCATAATGTTGGGATCGAATGCCCACAGGAATCGCATCATGCAATCCATCAAGGCCTACGGCGCGCAATCCGAGACCGCCGACGTTGCACCGCTTTCAATCGATCGGCGCGAGCCGCGCCCGGACGACGTCGCGATCCGCATCGACTATTGCGGGATATGCCATACCGACATTCACTTCGTGCACAACGACTGGGGTCGGACCGTCTATCCGGTGGTGCCGGGTCACGAGATCGTCGGCACGGTCACCGCGGTCGGCGACGCGGTTTCGAACTTCAAGCCAGGCGACCGAGTGGGCGTGGGCTGCCTGGTGGACTCGTGCCGGGAGTGCCCGGCCTGCGACGAAGGCCTGGAGCAGTACTGCGAAGCCGGCTTTACCGCCACCTACAACGGCGAAGACCGGCACGACGGTTCGCTGACCCATGGCGGATATTCCGAGGCCATCGTGGTCAGTGAGCGATTCGTGCTCCGGATGCCGGAAGAACTCGATGCAGCGGCCGCGGCCCCGTTGCTGTGCGCCGGCATTACCACCTATTCCCCGCTCAAGCACTTCGGCGTGACCGAAGGCGACAAGGTCGCGGTGGTCGGCATGGGCGGGCTGGGGCACATGGGCGTGAAGTTCGCGCGCGCCATGGGCGCCGAGGTCACGCTCTTCACGCGCTCGGAGGGCAAGCGCGAAGAAGCCTTGAAACAGGGCGCACATAACGTCGTGATATCGACTGATGACGACCAGATGGATGCCGTTGGCAACACGTTCGACTATATTCTTGATACGGTACCGGTGCAGCACGACCTCAATCCGTACGTCAACGCGCTCAAGCACAGCGGCACTCTGATCCTGGTCGGTCTCCTCGAGCCCGTCGAGCCGCCTCTGGATGCCGGTGCGGTGGTGTTTCGTCGAAAAAGTGTCGCCGGTTCGCTGATCGGAGGCCTGCCCGAAACCCAGGCGATGCTCGATTTCTGCGCCGAGCACAACATCGTCTGCGACATCGAAATGCTCGACATCCGCAACATCAACGAAGCCTATGCTCGAATGCAGAAATCCGACGTGCGCTATCGATTCGTCATCGACATGAATACGCTACGGAGATAGCCGGCAGCCTCGCGGGACAAAAAAGCGGTCAGGATCTGGCGTCTCTGACGGCCCTGCATCGACGGGGCTGCCGCTCGTCCGGGGCTTCGGAATTCTGTCCGGCGGAGGCGACATCGACCGCCACGACGCGGTTGCGCCCGGCGTTCTTGGCCAGGTACATGCGACGATCGGCGCGCTGGATCAGCCGATCGAGATCGTCGTCGGCGCGCAGCGCCGCGCAACCCAGGCTGGCTGTTACCTGGACGGTACGCCGGTTGCAGAGAAAGGCGTGGCCTTCCAGCGCCTTGCGCAGACGCTCTGCGACGGCCGCCGCCTCGCCTATGGGGGTTTCCGGAAGAAGAATGAAGAACTCCTCGCCGCCGACGCGCCCAAACACATCGTGCGCGCGCAGCGAATCGCCCAGCGCAGAAAGCAGGTCGGCCAGGACCGTGTCGCCGCCCTGGTGGCCGTGGCTGTCGTTGATGCGCTTGAAGCGGTCGAGGTCCATGACGATCAGAGAGAGTGCTGCACCGCTGCGCCGGACCCGCGACAACTCCTGGTAAGCGCGTTCCATGAAGCCCAGGCGATTCAGGCAGCCGGTCAGATAGTCTTGCCGCGCCGTGCGCGCCATCTCGGCCTCGGCGAGCTTGTGTCCGCTGTTGTCGCTGATAAATGCGCTGAACAGGCGTTTGCCGTTACGTGTTTCGGGCAGCATGAATGCTTTCAGTTCGATAGGCACGGTTTGGCCGTTGCGGTGGACCATCTCGAACTCGCGCACGTGACCGAGGATTCGGGACTCGCCACCGCGGTCCAGAAATTCGCGCATGTAGCCGGCATGCCTGGCGGCGAGGGTGGGCTCCATCAGCAGGCTGATCGGTTGTCCGACCAGCTCGTCGGGCGCATAACCGGTAAGCTCGGAAGCGGCACCGTTGACGAACAGGATGGTTTCGGTCTCGTCGATGATCCAGGCTGAAACGGTGGCCCGCTCCAGCAGCGCTTTCAATAAACGGGGTTCTATGGCTTCGACAGATGCTGTCATAAAGACGGTTCCCGACGCTGCAGCCGCGATGGAATGCAGTTCTAGTTGTCGCCTGGAACCCGCGAAGGGTCCTGCTCCCGGTTGGGCACACTCGTCCCGTGAGCCCATGTTAAACCGATTACATATAGATTTGCTAAAGAACCTCTGAATAACTCTGCGCGAAGCGCGTTTCAGTCGGAAAAGCCACAGATCGGGTGGTGCGAGCCGAGTGACAGTAGCCATAGCTACGGCCGAGGGTCGCGACGCACGAGTGCGGCTTTTCCGGCGAAACCACGACGGGACGGGCCTTTGCGGGGTCTCCGGGTTGTTTGGACTCGCTTATTTGGAACAACCAAACCGCGCTCGCCCAAGCCAAGCCGGAGCCACCCGCAAAGGCGCCGTCGCCCCCGCGCAGAGTTATTCAGAGGTTCCCTAATCCTTTTCTGTCTGCCGGCAAGTCAAGCGCGGGCTTGCTGACCCGGGCGAGCACCCAGAGGTATACTTGCCGATTCGCACTTTTTGGGCTCAAACCCGTGAATTTTCAGGATTTCATTCGTACACTGGATGACTACTGGACCGCTCGCGGCTGCGTTCTGACCGCGCCGCTGGATCTCGAAGTGGGCGCCGGCACCTTCCATCCGGCTACGTTCCTGCGTTCGATCGGGCCGGAGCCGTGGAACGCCGCCTACCTGCAGCCCTGCCGCAGGCCGACCGACGGGCGCTACGGGGAAAATCCCAACCGCCTTCAGCACTATTACCAGTACCAGGTGGTCATGAAACCGTCGCCACTGGATTTCCAGGAGTTGTACCTGGGCTCACTGGAGGCGGTCGGACTCGATCCAAAAATTCACGACATCCGGTTCGTCGAGGACAATTGGGAGTCGCCGACTCTGGGCGCCTGGGGGCTGGGCTGGGAAGTGTGGCTCAACGGCATGGAAGTCACCCAGTTCACGTATTTCCAGCAGGCCGGTGGACTTGAGTGCCGGCCCGTGATGGGCGAGATTACGTATGGCCTGGAGCGGCTGGCGATGTATATCCAGGGCGTCGAAAGCGTGTACGACCTTGTCTGGACCGAGGGGCCGAACGGTGTCGTGACCTACGGCGACGTATTCCACCAGAACGAGGTGGAGCAGTCGACCTACAATTTTGAGAAAGCCGATACGCGCGCGCTTTTCGACGCTTTCGACAATGCCGAGAAATCCGCCCGCAGCCTGGTCGAAGACGATCTGCCGCTGCCGGCATATGACCAGGTACTCAAGGCCTCGCACACCTTCAACTTGCTGGATGCGCGCCAGGCCATATCAGTGACTGAAAGACAGCGCTATATTCTGCGCATCCGTGACCTGTCTCGAATGATTGCCGAAGCCTATTACGCCAGGCGCGAATCACTGGGCTTTCCGGTCGGCAAAAACAGCAGCGGGGTTACGGCATGAGCGATACCCTGCTTATCGAACTCGGCTGCGAGGAACTGCCGGCCAAGTCGCTGGTGCGCCAGGCCGAGATGTTATCGACCGGAATGCACAAGCAACTCGCCGACGCCGGCTTGATGGATGCCGGGAGCCGCCTTCGCTGGCTTGCCACGCCGAGGCGGTTGGCGATTCTGGCCGAAGGCGTCGCGCAGCGCCAACCCGACCGCAAACTCGAGCGCAAGGGCCCTGCAGAAAAGGCGGCGTTCGACGCCGAAGGCAATCCGACCCGGGCCGCGGAGGGCTTTGCCCGAAGCGTCGGGCTTGCAGTGGACCAGCTCGAGCGCCTGGAAAACGAACAGGGTCGCTGGCTTTACGCAGAAATCGAGGAACCGGGGAAATCGCTTGCAGGATTGCTACCGGAGATGCTGGACAAGGTTGTCCGGGAAATGGCCGGCGCCCGCAGCATGCGTTGGTCGGACCGCAGCGACCGTTTCCTGCGCCCGGTGCGCTGGCTTGTCGTGTTGCACGGCTCAGAGGTATTGCCCGTCTCTCTTTTCGGGCTGGAGGCCGGACGCGATACCCGAGGCCACAGGATTCATGCCCCCGGCGCTCACGCCATCGAAAAGGCGGGCGACTACGAAGCCGTGCTTCAGCAAGCGTATGTGGTGGCCGATTACGCTGCGCGCCGGAATCAAATAGCAGAGCAGGTCAAGGCCTGCGCCGATTCGGCCGGCCTGCAGACCCAGGCCGAAGGCGTGCTGCTGGACGAAGTCACGGGCCTCGTCGAGTGGCCGGTTGCGGTGGTCGGTTCGTTCGATGAGGCGTTCCTGGAGGTGCCCGCCGAGGCGCTGGTCAGTTCGATGCGCGAACACCAGAAGTCGTTCCCGCTGTTCACCGGGGATGGAAAGCTGGCGGCACGCTTCATCACCGTGGCCAATCTCGAGAGCGAACAGCCTGAACTGATGATCCACGGTTTCGAACGCGTGATCCG
>DATFJJ010000322.1:0-2358 GCA_035269245.1 Wenzhouxiangellaceae bacterium
CGGTCTTTGTATCAGCCCGGCGTGCCAGTCGTCGGCTTCGCCCGGCGCGCCGCCGACAAGAACCTGGGGCTTCGGATTGTCTAATTCGCGGGCAGCCAGCAGCATTCCGGCGTGCGCCGCTGGGGTACGCTGCATGTCGCCCCTGGCCGCGTCCACGATCCGACCGGCAAGGTCCAGCCACTCGCCGCTGGCGATCAGGTGCCCCAGCCGAGCGAGGCCGCGTGCGGCCAGGGCGGCGCCGGCCGGCGTCGCGTCGTCGGTATTGGCGGTCGGGCGCATGATCAGCCGCTCGTGGTCGACCGGCGTGAGGTAAAGCGTATCGGATTCGTTGTCGAAAAAGCGATCGAGCACCTGCGCAGCCAATTGCTCTGCGCGTTCCAGCCAGTCGGCATCCCAGCGGCACTCCAGGCATTCCAGACATGCCAGCAGCATGGACGCGTAGTCGTCGAGCAGCGCCGGATGATCGCACTTTCCATCCCGCCAGACCGCCTTCGCAGGCGATCCGGCAAAAAGCCTCTGCCAGGCCAGCCCGGCCGTTTCAACGCCGAGACCTGTCCAGTCGGGTTTGCGCAGAAGCCGTCCAGCCCTCATCAGGCCGGCTGCGGCAAGCGCGTTGGTACCGGCCAGCATCTTGTCGTCACGCGCCGGCACGGGCCGTGCGTGCCTGCACGCCAGAAGTTCGCCTCTAGCCAGTTCAAGTTCGCGTTCGGTCCGTCCGGCATCTCTGGCGCTGCGGGTCAGTTCGTTGATGCTTCGCGCGCGTACCAGATGCCATTTGCTGCCTTCGAAATTGGGTGGCCCGTCGAGGCCGTACCGCGCCTTCGCAAGATCCAGGCGATCGGCGACAAGACACCCTTCGAACTGCTCGGGCGTCCAGAGGTAGTAAGCGCCCTCGACGGCAGTCTCGAAATCCGTGTCTGAATCATGGCCGGCACCGGAATGCGAATCGTCGTCCGGGACCGGCAGGCTGTCGGCATCGAAACTGCTGGCCAGCCCGCCGTCCGGCAGCCTGAAGTCGGTCGCCAGGAAGTCAGCGGTCAGCGATGCGGTGTGCGCCCACCTCGGATTGTCGAAGCGCGCCGCCGCTTCGGCGTATAGCGGGAGTAGCTGGGCATTGTCGTAGAGCATCTTCTCGAAATGCGGGATTTCCCATGCCGCGTCCACACAGTATCGAAAAAAACCGCCCCCCAGGTGGTCGAAAAGCCCGTTGTCGGCCATCGCGTCCAGCGCATCGCCGAGCATGTCGGCGGCCTGCTCGTCGGCGACAGACGCGCTCAACAACCATTCCAGCATCGGGGCCTGGGGAAACTTGGGGACATCGCCGAATCCGCCGTGGCGGCGATCGCGGCGAGCGTCCAGCTGGCCCAGAAGGACCTGCTCGGGGTCGCCGTGCCCATCTTCGACCGGCGTGCGCTGCGCCGAGACCATGGTCAACGCTTCCTGGAGCTGCCGGTTCTGGGCCTTGAGGGTTTCGCGCTGGTTGAGCCAGGCGCCGTGCACACGCTGCAAAAGTTCGCCGAAGCCGATAAGACCATGGCGCGCGGTTGGCGGGAAGTAGGTGCCGGCGACGAACGGCGCCAGGTCCGTCGGATCCAGAAATACCGTCAGCGGCCAGCCCCCGCCGCGCCCTGTCAGGAGCTGGTGGGCCAACTGGTAGATGCGATCCAGATCCGGGCGCTCCTCGCGGTCGACCTTGATGTTGACGAACCAGTCGTTCATCCGTTCCGCAATCTCTTCGTCTTCGAAGCTCTCGTGCGCCATGACGTGACACCAGTGACACGCCGAGTAGCCGATCGACAGCAGGACCGGCAGATCGGCGGTGCGGGCGGTCTCGAGCGCCTCCGGGCCCCACGGGTACCAGTCGACCGGATTCTCGGCGTGCTGTTCCAGGTAAGGGCTGAGGGCGCCAGAGAGTCGATTAGGCATGGTTTCTGCAAGGCCGAGGTAAAGCGAGAGAATACCAGTACGACAACATGGCTTCGGCGTTGTCTGGATGGGTTGATTCCAGAATGACGATCCGAAGTTTTCGAAAGAGCCCGACGCAGGCTCGTTTACAATGGCGTTTCAGTCAACACGCAGCCATCAATGCCCTCTCGTCACTTTCTTGTCGACTTCGATCCGGTTGCGCTCGATCTCGGCTTGTTCCAGATTCACTGGTACGGCATCAGCTACCTGCTGGCGTTCGCGACCTGCTGGTGGTTGCTCCGGCAGCGAGCGCATGCAGATCACTGGCCGATTTCCCCGGTACAGGCCGGTGACCTGATGTTCTGGGGCGTGGTCGGCGTCGTGGTGGGCGGTCGAATGGGCTACGTGCTGTTCTACGCGCTGGACCGCTGGTTTGCCGATCCGCTGTTTCCG
>DATFJJ010000323.1:0-3899 GCA_035269245.1 Wenzhouxiangellaceae bacterium
ACCTCGGCGGCCATTTCCGGTGTGCCCGCCAGGGTGAGGAAATCACCGGCCTCGGCGCGCGTGGCCAGGTATTCGGGCAGGTAGCGTCCGGCCTGGCGCATCAGCCAGATCGGGGTGCGGTCTACCGGCTCGCGCCTGAGCGCACGCATGAAACGACTGTCGTTGATGGGGGAGGTCATGATTCAAGCAGCTCCAGAAGCAGATTGGGTTCGATGTCGTCGCGAATGATCGCCGCGCCGAGCGCGTCCAGCAAAATCAGGCGGATCCTGCCGTCGCGGTTCTTCTTGTCCAGGTGCATATGCGCCAGCAACTGTTTCGATTCGACGTCGGCCGGCGGATCCGTCGGCAGGCCCAGCGAGGCGAGCAGGCGGGTAAGACGAAGCGCGTCCGTGTCGGCAATCATGCCGAGCCGGGCGCTGAGGCGCGCGGCCAGGTGCATGCCGATGGCAACCGCTTCGCCGTGACGATAGCGCGTATAGCCGGTGGCGGTCTCTATCGCATGGCCGAAAGTGTGGCCGAAATTGAGCAGCGCGCGCTGCCCGGCTTCGCGCTCGTCGGCTTCGACCATGTCGATCTTGTGCTGTGCAGAGCGCGCCACGGCGATTTCCAGCGCGTCGGCGCGTCGCTGCAGCAGCGAATCGATATTGCCTTCCAGCCAGTCGATGAAACCCGCGTCCCGGATCGCGCCGTACTTGACCACCTCCGCGAGCCCGGCCAGATAATCGCGCTCGTCCAGTGTCGCCAGCGACTCGACATCAACCATCACGGCGGTCGGCTGGTGAAAGGCGCCGACCAGGTTCTTGCCGGCGGCCAGGTTGAAACCCGTTTTGCCCCCTATGGCGGCGTCGACCTGGGCCAGCAGCGTGGTCGGCGCCTGTACCACGCTGATTCCGCGCATGTAGCTCGCGGCGGCAAAGCCGGCCAGGTCGCCGATCACGCCGCCGCCCAGCGCGACAATCGTGGCATCTCTCTGCGCGCCCATCGAAGCCAGTTTTTCAAGGATCTCGTGCCAGTTGGCCATGGTCTTGTCCTGCTCGCCCGGCGGCAGGATGATTTCGGCCGGTGTGAACTCCGCCAGTGTCTGGACCAGCGGTTGCAGATAGTAGCCGGCCACGATCCGATCGGTGACGATCAGGACCTTGCCGGTCATGTGCTTGCGCCATGGCGAGGGTTTGCCGAGCAAGCCGCGTTCCAGCTTGATCGTGCAACGTCCGGTCGCGTGGTTCAGTTCGAGGGCGGGCATCTAGTGGTCCTTCAGCCTGATGAGTTCGGATCCAGCGTTCCTGTGGCGCTTCGCGGCAAGGCGCCGTGCGCAGTCAATGGCTCCTCCCCTCGGCAAGCACGGGAACGTCGCAGCGGATCGCCACGGGAGCGCCCGAAGGGTTGGCCTGTCAGCGTCCATGGCGGCGTTCCGGCTTTTGTAAAGCGCTACGCGGCCATTCACTGCGAGCCGCGCCTTGCCCTGAACGCTGACAGGCCGACCGAATTCTAAATTATCAGGTTGAAGGACCACTGGTGTCGGATTCGTCTTCGATGAAGGACCGAATTGTACGTTCCAGGGCACCGGCCATCTGGGCCAATGGACGATTTTGCGACTCGAAGACCAGGTCCGCCAGCGAGGCATAGACGGGATTGCGCATTTCGGCCATTTCGGTCAGCCGCTTTCGCCGGTCGGGGGCGGCCAGCAGGGGCCTGCGCTTGTCGCGTTCCAGCCGGCGGATCTGCTGGCCCACGGTGGTCTTGAGCCAGACCACGGTGCCGTTGGCGCGGATGACTTCGCGGTTGCGTTCGCTGAGTACCGAGCCGCCGCCGGTGGCGATCAGCTGGCCGGGCACGCAGGCGATTTCGGCGAGCAGATTGCTTTCGCGCTCGCGAAAGCCCTTTTCACCTTCGAATTCGAAGATGACCGCGACCTCGACGCCGCAGCGTTTCTCGAGTTCTTCGTCGACGTCGATGAATTCGAGGCCGATTTTCGGCGCGATTCTCCGTCCCAGGGTCGTCTTGCCGGAGCCCATCGGGCCGATCAGAAAAATGTTGTCCACGGACCATCTGCCGCTGCTCGATGGTCTGGATGCTACAGGAAATCGCCAAGGGGCTGGCGTGCGGGATGGCACGAGGCTACGATTGTGATTACGATCAAGGCCAACAACGCCACGTGACCGAATCCAACGACGACAATCCATTGCTGACCGGGCTGAAACCGGTCCATGACGAGTCTGCGCGGGTGCTGGTGCTCGGCAGCATGCCCGGTGCCCGCTCGCTGGATATGCAGGCCTACTACGCGCACCCGCGCAACGCGTTCTGGCCGATCATGGAAGCGCTGTTCGGTATCTGCCGCGAGCTTCCCTACGCGCGCCGCCTGGCCGGGCTGCGCGAACACCGTGTCGCCTTGTGGGACGTGATCGGTCAATGCCGCAGGCGCGGCAGCCTGGATCAGAAAGTCGAGCCGGCTTCGATCGTGCCGAACGATTTCGATCGCCTGTTCGCCGCCTGCCCGTCGGTCTCCCTGGTGGCGTTCAACGGCAGGCTGGCAGAACAAAGCTTCGAGCGTCACGTGCTGCCGGAGCTGCAGGAACGTTTCGCTCAGATCGAACGAGTGCGGCTGCCTTCGACCAGCCCCGCGCATGCCGCGATGCGCTTAGAGCAGAAGTGCGCGGCCTGGGCCACGGCGCTGGCACCGGTCGTCCCTTTGCGAGGGCCTGAATAGCCTCGGCCCGGTTCATGGCAGGTGCAGCACCCGAAGTCATCGCGCGCGCACGTTCGATTGGGTAACATAACGCTGGTCTTAGCCACGCGTGATCGAGCATGTTCCGGTTTTCAATTGTTTTCGTGATTCTGCTGGTGGGGCTGTTCACCGTCGAGGTGCTTCAGCCGGTCCAGCAGCACGTGATCCTGCCGTTTACCTCCGGGCTCGCCTGGATCAGCGTGAACATCATCGAGCTGTTCGACTCCGGCGTCGCTTCGGCCGGAAAGGTCATCCGCGACCTGGAGTCCGGGTTCGCGGTTTCCATCGAACCCGGCTGCAACGGGGTGGAGGCGCTGATCATCCTGTTTGCCGCAATCTTCGCTTTTCCCGCGCCGTTCAAAAACAAGTTGATCGGCTTTGCGATAGGTTTCGTCGCGATCCAGGCGCTGAACCTGGTGCGCATCATCAGCCTGTTTTACATGGGCCAGTGGAGCATGACCTGGTTCGAGTGGTTTCACCTCTATCTGTGGCAGGCGCTGATCATCCTCGATGCGCTGGTCGTCTGGCTGATCTGGCTGCGCACGCTGCCGCCGCCGGCCAATCGCAATGGCGACGGTCCGCCTTCGGGCGGTGAGACCATCGGGCCGCAGCCGGAACCGCAGCAGGCCTGAGCCCGGAGTATTCATGATCCAACCTGCTGCGATGCTCCCAGGCCCTGCATCCGGGATGATTCGCTCGGTGGCGCATCCTCGGCGTACAGCCAAGTACGCTTCCGGTACGCCTGGTCGCCAAACGCCCCGGATACCGGGCGGGGAGCCGTCTCGCGATGATCGGGTCATGGAGGCTTCGGGTTGATGCCGACGACTCCCCGCCGCCTGCTGATCGCCGGCTGTGGCGACCTCGGCAACCGCTTGGCCGCGAGGCTCACCGGATGGGAGGTGCATGGGCTCAGGCGCAATGTCTCGAAGCTGGCCGCCGGCATCTTGCCCGTAAGCGCCGACCTTTCGGAACCGTCGACCCTGGGCGCCGTGACGGGCCAATGGGATGCCGTGATCTACACGGCCACGCCCGGCGAGCGGACGCCTGAGGGCTACAGGCAGGCCTACGTGACCGGCATGCAGCAATTGTTGAAACGAGTCCGCGCCGGGCGCCTGATCATGGTTTCAAGTACCGCCGTGTTCGGCCAGGACGACGGGGCATGGGTGGATGAAGC
>DATFJJ010000324.1:0-11850 GCA_035269245.1 Wenzhouxiangellaceae bacterium
AGCCTCCACGCCGGCGATGTCGCTGCCTGCGATGCCTTCGATCAGGCGCTGGACGTTGAGCCGTTCGCCACTGTATTGCCAGAATACCTCCGGCACGACGATGCCTGATTCGGCGTCCAGCTGGCCGTCGATCCGCTCGGCGTTGCGGCACTCGGCGGCGAAGTCGAGTTCGCGGCTCAGCGAGCGGGAGAACTGCTTGACGATTTCACCGGGCCGGTACTGGCGCATTTCGGGGGCTTCTGACTCGAGAATATCGGCCAGGCGCTGCAGCAGGCGCAAGTCGGACTCTATCGTTGGTCGAATTCCCGGACGCCGGACTTTGAGTACGACCTGGCGGCCGTCGGTCAGTCGCGCGCGGTGGACCTGGGCCAGCGATGCGGCGGCCAGCGGTTTGCTGTCGAGTTCGATGAACAGTTCCTCGGGCGGTTGCCCCAGGTCTTCGGTCAGCTGCGCGCGGATTTCGTCCCATTCGACCGGTGGCGCCTTTTCCTGCAGCCGCGCGAATTCTTCCAGCCATTCCGGGCCGAATACATCAACCCGGGTGGCCAGTACCTGGCCGAGTTTGACGAAGGTCGGCCCCAGGTCTTCGAGTACCCGCCTGAGCCGCTCCGGCGTGCGCATCGGACCCGGTTCGTCGCCGCTGCCCCAATGCAGGGCCTTGCCGGCCTTCTCGAGCGCGCCGGCCATGCCAACGCGCTGGACCACGTCACCGAAACCGTAGCGGATAAGTACGACCGCGATTTCCTGTAGTCGGCCGAGATCCCGGGCCGCGCTGATTGCCTGCCACAACATTGGCAGATGCTCCGTTGAACGATATATACCTAGTGTACTCTGCCACTCGTTCTGTAACTTTCAGAGCTGACCGAGAAGACAGTGCAAGGCGAGACATGCCGTGAATGGCAAGCCCGCTGCAAGGGTCGCCGCGCCGCGCTGTCGACCCGGCCGCGCTGCCGCAGGGCGAGCCGGAAAAACGTTGATATGCGGCGTTATGCCTTTTGCAAAGGCCTGCCATTGCCTGGGCTAAATGTCTCGCGGCCAAGCACTCTCCGGCTCGCTGAATATGTGCCCGCATTCGGTGGCGGTTTGCTTGTCTGCCGTCGCCGCGTTATGTTAACAACATGCAAGCGGCCGTCGTCGATGGCCGCCCAGGCCCATCCGCCAATTGTTCTCGGTATTTCCCCGGGCCTGTCCATAACTCATATGTGGAGGTAAAAATGGCGTCGAAGACGATAGATCTATTCGTGCTGGGCCTGGACGACTCCAACCGCAGGAAGCTGGAAGCGGTAGATCTCGAAGAGTCTTTACGATTTCATCCGCTTCTGGATCTCAAAGGCGTGACCTCGACCCCCGATTTCGACGTGCATGCCGCGCTCGACGAGGCCGAGGCGCAGCTCCGGGGCTTCGACGGTACCGTCGACGGCATCATCGGCTACTGGGATTTCCCGGTCAGCCTGATGTTGCCCATCCTTGCGCAGCGGCTAGGACTGAAGGCGCCTTCTGTCGATTCAGTGATCACCTGCGAGCACAAATACTACAGCCGGCTGGTGCAAAGGCAGGTGGCGCCGGAAAACGTGCCTCGGTTCCAGGCCGTGGACCCGTTCGATGACGCGGCCCTGGATGCCATCGACATCGACTATCCGTACTGGATCAAGCCGGTCAAGTCGTTCGCTTCGCACCTGGGGTTCCGGGTCGGCAACCGCGATGATCTGAACGAGGCGATCACGGAGATCCGGGCCGGCATCGGTGAACTGGGCAACGCGTTCAGTGAGTTCATGGACTACGCCGATCTGCCGGGACGAGTCGAGAAGGTCGGCGGCAACCACTGCATCGTCGAGGCCTTGATCGGCGGGCGGCAGTGCACGCTGGAGGGCTTTGTCAGCAACGGCGAGGTCGAGATCTACGGCATCGTCGACTCGTTACGCTTTCCCAACGGCTCGACATTTTCGCGTTACCAGTACCCCTCCAGCCTTCCCCGGCCCGTGCGCCAGCGAATGATCGAACTCGCCCGCGGGGTGATCTCCGAGACCGGCCTGGATCATTCGGCATTCAACATGGAATTCTTCTGGGACCGACGCAAGGACCATGTCTGGATCCTCGAAATCAACCCGAGGATTTCAGAGTCTCACGGCGATGTGTTCGAGAAAGTCGACGGCTACCCCCATCACCGGATCATTGTCGATCTTGCGCTGGGCCGGAAACCGCGTTGGGAGACTGGCAAGGGTGAGTTCGGTGCTGCCGCAAAGGTCTTCCTGCGTGCGTTCGAGGACGCCCGGGTCAAGCGGGTGCCGACGCCCGACGAAATCGAGGAACTCAAGAGCCGGCATCCCGGACTGGAAGTGAAGGTGCTGGTCGAGGAGGGCATGCACCTGTCCGACCTGGAAGACCAGGAGCAGGACAGCTACAGCTACGCCTACGCGGTACTGTTTGTCGGCGCAGGTGGGGCGAAGCGGTTGCGTGACCGCATCGCCGAGATCAAGGACATGCTTCCCCTTGAACTGGAACCGCTTGCCGGTGCCGCCAAGACCCGTCGGACCAAAAACGGATTGGGAGTGCACCAGTCCGACCTTCAACCTCGTACAGAAGCGGAACGCAAGAACGTGTTCCTGATCGGCCTGACACCATTTCATCGCGAGAAGCTGGCCAGTATCCGCGGTGCCGGCAATTATCGCTTCCACGGGCTGCTCGACGAGCCGCACGGCTACGACGTGCCCGGCATGCTCAAGCAGGCCGAGCAGGAATTGAAGGCCTTCAACGGCCGGATCGACGCCGTCGCCGGCTACATCGATTTTCCGATCAGCACCATGCTGCCCATCCTGTGCGGTCGTCTGGGCCTGCGTTCGCCGTCGCTGGAAAGCCTTCTGAAGTGCGAGCATAAATACTGGGCGCGGGTGGAGCAGAAGAAGTCGATTCCCGAAGCGATTCCCGGTTTCGCCGCGATCGATCCGTTCGACGACGATGCGCTGGACAACTTGGCATTGAACTATCCGTTCTGGATCAAGCCGGTCAAGTCCAGCGGTTCCTTCCTGGGTTTCCGTATCGGCAACCGCAAACAGCTGGAGCGCGCAATCGGCGTGATCCGGCAACACATACGCGAACTGGGCGAGCCGTTCAACTTCGTGCTCGACCAGGTCGAGCTGCCCGAGGAGATTGCGCGGGTCGACGGCAACCATTGTGTGGCCGAGGAAATCATCGGCGGCCGGCAGTGCACGCTGGAAGGCTTCGTGCACGAGGGCGAAGTGCATTTCCACGGCACCGTGGATTCCATTCGGGTGCCGCGTTCGTCCAGCTTCGCACGCTATGAGTACCCGTCCAGATTGCCCAAAAGCGTACAGGCGAGGATGGAGGAGATCGCCGCCCGCGCACTCACGCACGTCGGCTTTGACCAGTCGGGTTTCAACGTCGAATTCTTCTGGGACGAGGATCGCGACCGGATCTGGCTGCTGGAGATCAACACCCGGGTGGCACAGCACCACAGCGACCTGTTCGAGAAGGTCGACGGCACCAGCAACCACGAGGTGCCGGTCAAGCTGGCGCTGGGCGAACGGCCCGGGATTCCGAAACGCGAGGGACGATTCCGCCGTGCCGCGGCATTCTTCCTTCGTGCCTGGGGCGATGCCAAGGTGACGCGGATTCCCAGCGAGGAGGAGATCGAGGCGCTGGCGCGCCGCTTCCCGGGGACCATCGTCCATCCTCAGGTGAAGCCCGGCATGCAGCTGTCCGACCTGCATGAGCAGGACAGCTACAGTTATAATCTCGCCATCGTTTACATGGGCGCTTCCAGTCGCAGCGCGCTGCGTGACAACTGGACCGAATGCGCCCGTTCCCTGCGATTCGAGTTCGACCGGGAAATTCCGGTTCACTGATCCGGGCCGGCAGGCTCCTGGCAACGTCGCCGGACCGCCCGTGTCCGGCGCCGCCCTCGCGAAGCCTTACGGCTTCTCCGACACAATCGCGCTTCGCGCTCAACACCAGAGGTTCCCTGGAAGTGAACTACGTCGACAAGTTTCCGAATGCGGTCAAGGTCATAGAGAACGCCTGGATTCCCATGCCCGATGGCGTCCGGCTGGCGGCGCGCATCTGGATGCCTGAAGATGCCGAGCGGCGTCCGGTGCCGGCCCTGCTGGAATTCATTCCGTACCGCAAGCGCGACGACGAAAGGCTCAAGGCCGAGTCCATGCACGGTTACCTGGCCGGTCACGGCTATATCTCTCTGAGGGTCGACCTTCGTGGTAGCGGCGACTCCGAGGGTGTGCTCGAGGATGAGTACCTTGAACAGGAGCAGGACGACGGTTTGGCGATCATGGAATGGCTGGCCGATCAGCCATGGTGCAACGGTCGGGTCGGCATCTTCGGCATTTCATGGGGCGGATTCAACGCGCTCCAGATCGCGGCTCGCAAGCCGCCCCAGCTGGGTGCCATCATCACAGTGTGCTCGACCGACGATCGCTACAGCGACGACATTCACCACATGGGCGGCTGCCTGCTGGGCGACAACCTTTCGTGGGCCTCGACGATGTTCGACTACAGCGCGCTGCCGCCGGATCCCGAGATCGTTGGTGAGCGCTGGCGCGAGATGTGGTTCGAGCGCTTGCGCGGCAGCGGCTTGTGGCTGGCGAAATGGCTTGAGCATCAGCGCCGCGACGCCTATTGGCGGCACGGTTCGATCTGCGAGGATTATTCCGACATCGAAGTACCCGTCTACGCGGTCAGCGGCTGGGCCGACGGGTATTCGAATGCGGTGTTCAGGCTGATGGAAAACCTGGACGTCCCGCGCAAGGGCCTGGTCGGCCCCTGGAGCCACAAGTATCCGCACCTGGGTGAACCCGGTCCCGCGATCGGCTTCCTGCAGGAGTCACTGCGCTGGTGGGACCGCTGGCTCAAGAACGAGCCCAACGGCATCGAAGACGAGCCGATGCTTCGTGTCTGGATGCAGGACAGCGTGCCGCCGACGACCCAGTATTCCCATCGTCCGGGCCGCTGGGTGGCCGAGGAGAAGTGGCCGCAGCCGGATCTGGAGGCGCGTGAGTTCGGCCTCGCCGAGGGCGGCCATCTGGTGGCCGGCGGCGTCGAGGCGGACGATTCGCTGCGTATCCTGCAGTCCCCGCTGTCGGTGGGGCTGTATGCCGGCAAGTGGTGTTCCTACGCCGCCGGTCCGGACCTGGCCTACGACCAGCGCGAGGAAGACGGCGGCGCGCTGGTGTTCGAGACCCCGCCGCTGGAAGAGGCCGTGGAGATCCTGGGCCGGCCCTACGTCGAGCTGGAATTCAGCGTCGATCGTCCGGTTGCGATGGTCGCCGCGCGCCTGTCCGACGTCGCGCGCGACGGGCGCGCCACGCGCGTGACCTACGGGCTGCTGAACCTGACTCACCGCGACAGTGCCGAGCATCCCGAACCGCTCGAGCCCGGCCGACGCTACCGGGTTCAGGTTCGATTGAACGAAATCGGCCAGAAGTTCCCGGTGGGTCACCGGATTCGGCTGTCGCTGTCGACCTCGTACTGGCCGCTGGCATGGCCGCCGCCGGAACCGGTCGAGATGCACGTCTATCCGACCCGCAGCGCGCTGCGGCTGCCACTGCGCCGGCCGCTGCCCGCCGATGCCGAACTTGCACCGTTTCCGTCGCCCGAGGCCGCGCGCCCGGGCCGCGCGAAACTGATCGAGCCGACGCATCATACCTGGGTGGTCAAGCGTGACCTGGCCACCGACGTCTCGACGCTGGAAGTCGTCAACGACCACGGCTGCTGCCATCTGCTGGACATCGATCTGGTGATGAAGACCTGCGCAGCCGAGTACTACTCCACATGCGGCGCCGATTTCGAATCGCCGCGCGGCGAGGCGGTCTGGAAACGAACGCTCCGTCGCGGCGACTGGGAGATTCACACCGAAACCCGGACCGTGCTGACCTGCACCCGGGATCATTTTCACCTGACCGCGGAACTCGATGTGCGCGAGGGCGACACCCGGGTATTTTCCGAAAACTGGAACCTCCGAATTCCGCGCGACCTTGTTTAACCTGCGCGAATACAAGAATCACGGGGAAAGAACAATGCGGGCACTTACCCCCTGATAAGTCCGAACAGCTGTCGCGATAGATCCTTCGACGGTGGGCGGAATTCATCCTCAGGCCGTCACCTTCTGTACCCATGGCCCACCTCTGGCCACGATAGTGAATTCAGGACGTGTTGGAAGAAATCCTGACTGGGCATAACGCAATGATGCAATGCCTGGAGACGTTGCAGCGCTAACGCGGAGAGCTGCAGAAGGCTGGTGACCCGGAACGGGCCTTCCTGCAGTCGCTTGCCGATTGGGTGCGCGATCAGATGCTGGGCGATACCGAGGGGGCGGTCCGGCGTTTGCGCGAAGCGCATAAGGCGTGGCTGGAATCAATCGATGAAGCGCTGGAACTGGACTGGCACGGCAAGGAACAGCGCGCGCTGTAATCCCGTACGCGAGCATGTTGTGTAAACGCTGGATCGACTCGGGGCGCTGGAAGGAAAGCGACTCGGACGAAAGAGCGCCCGGCGCAGCCCAAGCTCACATGCACATCGCCCTCGACTGCACCTGACCGTAATGATTGCGCCTCCAGCATTGGGAAATTGAAATCCCTTTGCAATTTTGCATTGTAGTGATAAAGTGCTTGAATTCTATATTTGAATGCCGTAATGTGAGGTTAATCACATCTATGCCGGCAGCAGGAATTTGCTCGGCCAAGATCGAGTGTGAGCCGACCCTGTTGCGTGGAGCAGACAGCTTATTGAATTGAAGGATGCGATCCGACGGCCGCTTTTTTGAACTTCCGCCAGGCGTGAGCCCGGAACCAGAGGCAAAAGGGTGTAGCCGCCATTTGCAGTCAGTCGCGGCCGTTTGCCGCTATCTATCCATAGGAGCAACAATGAAATACGCAAAGACAGTCATTTTCAGTTCGATTCTTCTCTTTTCGGTCGCGGCCTTCGCCGATCTGGATCCGTGGGAGGACTATGACATAAGCGATGCCGTGTGGTCGATATCCACGATCAAGGTGGATTCCAACATGGGCGACGCCTATCTGGAAGGCATCCGCGATACATGGGTCAAGGGTAACGAGATTTCCAAGAAGCTCGGCCATATCGAAGACTACGCGATCTATCGCAGCGAACTGCCGGAAAGCGGCGACTTCAACCTGCTGCTGGTTGTCAAGTTCGCCGACAATTCGTTCCTCGCCCCGAACAAGGCGCGATACGATGAATTCATGGCGGAATGGGGCAAGGAAAATGCCGATGCGGCGACCGAACAGGCCCAGAAGGACTATCCGGGGATGCGCACAATAACGGGCGAGTATCGCCTGCGTGAAATTACCCTGAAGTAAGACTTTAAATCAGGAGCTCACTTTCAAACCCGAGATTTGGGGATCGCCCCGATTGGGCGGTCTGCATTTCCCGGTTTCAAGTTATGGGCTATTTTAATCATCAATACAGGGCTTACAAAATGAAATACGCAATCCGATCTTTCCTGATTCTTGTCGCGATCACTTCCAGCAGTTTTGTGCTTGCGGCCGGACACATGAGTGAAGACCAGCAAGGTGTCTGGAAGACCGTGACCGATTCATGGGCCGACGAGACGGCCGAGAACGGCAAATGGCCCAGCGAATATGTGCACGAGGACGCCCATTCCTGGGGCGCGACCTGGCCGGCACCCCGGGATTCGGACTCGATCGCATCCTGGTCCCGCTTCAATGATGAGTCCGGCGGGACGGCGAAATACGAGCTGTTTCCGATGACCGTGACGGTCGCCGGAGATACAGCCGTGGTCTATTACGGTGTCGTTTCAGTGAGGACCAATTACGAAGACAAGCGCGAGCGCTCCAGCGAAGGGCTCATCGAAACGCTTGTCCGTACGGATGCCGGTTGGAAATTCATCGGACTGACGTCATTCGAAATGGGCTCTGACTGAAAGTCAAACTGCTTGGATCGGCGGGTCCGTACTGAACAGGAGACGGGATCCCCGTCTCCTGTAACCCAGAGCAAATCGGGTTGTATTTGTGCCAGGCGATGACGTGTAGAACCCGAATTTTCAATCTCGGCGCCGGACTGAATAAAGCTGTCGATAAGGTTTTCTGGTGCCCGGTCAGATCGTGTCGTTGCGCTTGCGTGCGACGATTGCGTCGACTGGGTGTCTGCACAGAAGCCGGTTCCCCTGTTGCCGACAGATCGAGCGCAGGCTTTCAAGAAGCGATGCCTGGAAAGCATTCGAGAGCTTGCGCGTCTCGGCTTGCACGATGAAGTCGAGCATGTCCATACCGGTTTCGCTGTTACTGTCGAAGCACTCTGTCACATCGACTTCGGCATCGATCCTTTCGACCTGCAGGTCGATATCCATTCCCTTGAGCGTGGAGACGACGTCGTCGCTGTACCAGGCCGATTGATCGAACTGCTTCTTCCAGACACGATCAGCAAGATGATTGAGCGCTTCGTTGGGCGCCTGCAGCACGACCAGGGCGCCGTTGGCGCTAAGCATGTCGACGGCCTTGCGCAGTTCCGGCTCGATGTGCTCGAAGTAATACAGGCAATGGATGAAGTGGATGACGTCGTATTGCTGCTCCGACTGGAAATCCTCGAAGCCGCCAGTGAATACTTCGACGTCGAAGCCTTCGCCGGAGAGCTGCTGCTTGAACGCTCGCGTATGTTCCGGGTTTGGGTCGACACCGGCAAGTGAGATTGCCTCAGCGTGATCGGCGACGACCTGGGCGACGCGTCTATCCATGACACCACCACCGCAGCCGACGCTCAGCATTTCCGCATTTCTCCCGCTCGGCAGTGAAAGACTTGATACGAGCGCTGCGAGCCATTCGAGGATCAGTTCACGCTGGTTGCTCCCGGCCTCGAAGGTTTCATGAGTGGCGTGATAGCGCTGGTCGTCAAGTTCCTCGAGCGAGGAAAGGTTGTCGAAATGATCGTCGATTCGATCGCGAAGGTCTTCGGCGGAAGAAGCCATTGTTTACCTTGCCGTGTTTTACGACGTTGCTCGCGACAACCGGGTTCAGTCGGCTGACGCTGTGGGGGGGGTGATTTCAGGGCGACACGAAATGCGCGCTCTTGCGAACATTCGCATCATGTTACCCGATTGGCGTGCATTTCGCGCGCGACCAGCATACCGGGTTGGACTCGCTGTCGGCGATTTCACCCGGTGCCACGCCAGGCATGAACTTTTGCCAGTCGCCTGAAACCATGGTGGGCTCGTCGACGACACGCGCGCCATCGGAAAAATAGGTGTTGGCCATCGCCATGCGACTGAAGGGGGTTCGATTGGGGCCCGCGCTGTGGAAGCACAGGTTGTGGTGGAAGCTGACCTCGCCGATTGCGAAAGCCTCTTCCACGATGTGGACGGCATTCGAGTGCTCTCGGAACACCCCGTCGATGCGCCGGTCATAGCTGGTTCCGAACTTGTCGAACGGTACATTTTCGACGCGCCGGTGCGACTCGATCGGACCGGCAAACGTAAGCGGCCCCATTTCCAAGGGTATCGTCTGGGCCGGGATCCATGCCGTGACGATGTCATCGGTCGCCAGAGGAAAATGATGGCGGTCGTAGTGCCAGGGCGTGCGACCGCAGCCGGGCTGTTTGGCCAGCAGGTTGTCGTGGTAGAGACGGATTGCGTCTACGCCGAGAAGCTCAGCCGACAGGCGAGAAATCCGCGGCGCCAGGACGTAGCTCCGGATCACTGGGTTGTTCAGCCATGCCATTTCAATGCTGAGGAACCGATTCGCACTTCCTCGATCCGGATCGACCCCGAAGTCATCCTCGAAGCAACGCAGCATTTCAACGCGCAATCGTCGCACCGCGGATCTCGAAAGAACACCGGGTAGTTTGATATGGCCATTGGCGCGAAAGAATTCGCAATGTGCCTCCGTCAAGGGGTAAGGTGTTGCGAGCTCCACCTCCAGTTCGCTGTCGGTGGCAACGTTAGCATCGCGCAGCTCGGTTCTCAGCAATGCATCGGCAGCTGCGAGGTCGGTTGGCAGTGCGGAGTCGATTTCGTTGTCGCCGAGCGAGACGTACCAATCCCACCAAGCCTGGTTATCCTGTTCCCAGCGTTGATCGACATCGGCATGCGCGGCATTGAGGCCGGTCAGACGCACGCGTCCCGGTTCTGATTCGGATTGCATCGAGGCTTCCTGTCCGAGAAAGTTCGGCAAGCCTACGGACGGGGTGTCGGAAACGCGTCAACAGGGTTTTGGTTTCCGCCGTCAAGGGCAAAGCGGCGATCTGCAACCCCCTGATAAGAATCGGCAACCAGCGGGGATTCCCAGCCGGTCCGGACCGAAACACACTTGAGGCTGGTGTGTTCTGGAGCGAAAATCATGCAGATCGGAAGAATGTTGCAACGCGGGGAAAGCGGGTTGTCGGCACGGCCCGGCAGAAAGGGACTGGGCGCATTCGCCCGCTCGGCCATAAGCGGCTCGGTTCTTGCCGCGCTCGGCGCGGCGACTGGAGCGCCGGCATTGGCCGCAGACAACGATGACCTCGAGCTCGGCATTTCCGCGCTGATCGGCGCGCACAACCTCGCGCTGCCTTTTTCCTTTTCCCCGGATCCGCTGGTCGGAATCCCGGCCGGCATCGTGACATTCGCGACCAATCTGGGCCTCAAGGACACCCGGGCGGTGTTCGTGACCCCGGGCGACTGGTCTGACTGGCCGAGCAGCCCCGACGGCTGTGCATTCGATTTCGAACTGCCGCAATCTCAGGCCGAGTACTCGAATCTGCTGGGCTTCATCGACCTCAAGACCGCGCCGGGCGACTGGGGCGAGCTGACGCGCACTGGGTCGATGCAGGTGGTCCACGCCAACACCGGCGTCAACGTGCGCGTCGTCAGTCCCCATGTGGACGTCGACGAGCCCGGACAGCAGACCGTCTCGCTGCCACCAGGGAATCATGGTTTCGAGTGGCGCGCCGACACGCAGATCTCGACCGCGTTCGACATCATTATTCCGGCCGCGCTGCTGACTTACAACTCGATCAATTACGGTGCGGCCCTGGCCAATCAGGGCGCTTCGGCGGCGCGCCAGGCCGCGATCCAGAACACTGCCCGCGCCACGCTTCAGAACATCGCGATCAGCACCGGACTGGTGACCGCTTCGCAATTTTTTGAGGCGCGCACCTCGGTGACCCACACGCGTGATCAGCAGGTCACGATCTACAAGCCGCTTGGGCCCGAAATCTCCACCACGGCACCGGTGTTCGTGCTCGAAGCCACCGATTTCGGCGGCGTCAGCTATGCCGGCATTGCCGATCAACTTGCTCAGACCATCGATGCATCCGATCCCTGCGACCTGCCGTTCGCCCTGGCCAACAATGCGCCGGACCTGCTTGGGATCGGCAGCAATGCGATTACCTGGACGGTCCGCGACTTTGGCCCATTGCCCGGCGGTGGCTTCAACAGCGACGCCATCGTTCAGCAGGTGATTGTCGAGGACACGCAGGCGCCGATCATGGTGCCCCCGCCCAGCAGAGTGATCGAGGTGCCGGTCATCGAGCCGGGACTCGACGCCGATGCCGTGGCGCTGGGGGTGCCGCGCGTGGTGGATCTTGCCGATCCGGCGCCGCAGATCGCCAACGACGGTCCGTCTTTCTACCCGATCGATTCGCGCTCGGCGATCGCCTGGACGGCAACCGACCAGTCGGGAAACGCCAGCCAGGGCGACCAGCTCATCACGATCAAGGCCCAGGGCACCAATACCGCACCGGCCGTCGACGACGTGGTAACCGATACGCTGACCTCGATGCCGGTCGATATCGTACTGACGGGGCAGGACAACGATTTTCTGGATGGCCGTTTCGACCCGCTCACGTTCAGCATCACTCGGCGGCCCGGCAACG
>DATFJJ010000325.1:0-5529 GCA_035269245.1 Wenzhouxiangellaceae bacterium
AGTCGGTCACCACGTTCAGACCGTTACCGGCTTGTCCGCCCCGGTCACCGCAGCCCGACGCGCCGGGCGCACCGTCGAAGGGGATGGTGGTTTACTGGTGCGCCAGGAACTCCAGGCCGACTGCCTTTCCGGCGTCTGGGCGCATCACGCCCAGAATCGCCATGACTGGCTGGAACCAGGCGATATAGAAGAAGCCCTTGCAACCGCCGCGGCGATCGGCGACGACACGCTGCAGCGACGCTCCCGAGGCGAAGTCGTACCCGATGCCTTCTCCCACGGCACCGCCGAGCAGCGCGTGCGCTGGTTCCGCCGGGGTTTCGACAACGGCGACCCGGCACGCTGCGACACGTTCGGCGCCGCGGCGCTCTGACTCATCCTGTTCTTCGAAGTCCTGGTCGACGTCACAGTCATGGTGGCCACGGCCAATCCGCTGGCCGAAGGCTGCGCAATACTCGCCAGGCCGACGACACAGTCCGCCTTCCCTGATTCTGACGCGGTCTGGGCGCTCAGGCGTTGTCATAGGCATCGCGCAGCCAGCCCAGGAGTTCATCGTCGACGTCAGACAGTTTTTCAAGCCTCACGCGGTGGCTGACCATGGCGTTCCATTTTCCGCTCTCCTCCAGCCTTCCTTTGGGCGTGCGCTCCTTGTCCTGGATACCGACATCAATGCGTGTTTTGGTCGACGGCTGGATCAGAGCGAACTGCTTTGAGCGACGAACGCTGACATAGGCCTTCTTCGGCGCAAACTCCACGTCATCACCAATGGCGGCCAGCTTCTTGCAAAGAGCATCGTAGATCGGGCGAAGCGATTCCTTGCCGGCGTACTGTGCGTCGATGAGTGCATCGCCGCTGCCTGTGCCACCACCCTCGACCGTAGCGGCATTCAGAACCTGGTGCGCGATCAGGTTCGCGTAGCCGTGGGTGACGCCGTGCTCGCCCTTGAGCCACTTCACGATCTCTCCGTGTTTGACCGCGCCGGATTTGTTCACCAGCGTCGACCACTGGTCCATGGATTTGCCGGTCTTCTCCGGCAGGTTCGCGATCATTGCAGCCGCCTGTTCCTCGGGTGACTTCGCCATCGGCTCAACTCCTGAATTGGGGTGCGGTTCCAGTGTACTGCCTGGTATCGATCGATGATATGAGTTCGTCGCAGCAAGAGTTTTGGAATAGTCGGGCTCGTGGCAAATCGTGATCACCTCTCAACCGGCTCCAGCCAGCCATTTCTTGAAGGCCATGAACAAGGTCTGCCATGAAGTGCAGGATGCTACCGGCCGCGGCGCTTCTGGTACATTCATCGGCTTGATCCATACCGCACCCGGAGTTCGCCCTTGATTCGTTACCCCCTTTTCGCATTCGCACTCATGCTGTTGCCGCTACACGCCGTCACGGCCGAGAACGACAAACCCGATCCGATCGCGATCGAGGATGTCCTGGCGCTAGGCCCGCTGCCCATCAACGCAGAGCTGCTGGACAAGGCCGGCCACGCCGATTCGGTGCGCCGGGCCCTGGTAGGCCAGCTCGGAGAAGGCGCGATGCCCCGCGCGGGAAACGCCGTGACTACTTTCGGAAAGAGCATGGCATGGCGGACATTGTCACCCGGCGAAGCGAACCCGGAGCGGAGCATGCAGCTGCTGTGGTTCCAGCTCGAGAGCGAGCGGTTCGTGCGCGGTCATCTGAAGGTTGACGGGTTTCGCAATTCCGCAGTCTTTGTCGAGGGGAAGAAGGTCGACGGCGACAGCGAGGGTCACGCTCTGGATCTGCGCAACGGCAGTCACGGGGTGTGGATTGTGCACGAAGGCGCAGCCGAGAACGCCGAGCCGAAGCTCGCCTGGCAAGGTCGATCTGAGGTCGATCGCGCTGAGGCAAACATTCAATCAAGACGCCGCGTCTCGGCGCAGCGCCTGACCAACGCCGAGACTGTGGGCAGCATGGCCATCTCGCCGGACGGCCGCTACCTGGCCCTTTCCTACGCGGGCCGGGACGAGTTGGCCGGCGCCGATATCCGCCGCCTCGAAATTCGGGACCTTCAGATCGATCGGGTCATCCGTCAGTGGACCACCGACCTGCCGTCGGCCCTGGCCTGGAGCCCGGACGGCTCGAGCCTGGCCGTGCAGACCGGCGACAGCCTGTGGCTGCACGAGCGCGATTCAGGCAAAACGCGGGCGCTGCTGCTTGAACACGTGGGCATCGGCAGCTGGCGCTGGCATCCGGACTCGGATTCGATCCTGTTCGCCTGGGTGGAAAAAGACGAGACCGAGACGGACAAGCGGCGGCGCCTGCGTTCTCTCGAGGATCGCTGGGCCGGCTTCCGCGATAACAGCCAGATCTACCAGGTCGATGTGCAAAGCGGCATCGTGCGTGCACTCACCGCCGAAGAGCGCTCGGTGAATCTGCACGACGTCGTCGGCGGCCGGGTGCTTCTGTCGTATTCCGTAACCGACTACGCGGCGCCGCCGCACGGCATGACCCATGTCTTCGAGCTTGATCTCGAAGACGGCGAGCAGCGCGAAATCGCCCGCCTGCGCCAGTTCAACGATATTCGCTATGCCGAAGACGGCTATTGGTTGCTGGCCGGGCCGAGTCTGTCGATCGGTGACGGCGACACAACGCCGGAAGACGTGATCCCGAATGACTTCGACACCCAGCTCTACCGCATGTCACGCGACGGTACCGGGGCAGTCAGCCTCAGCCGGGACTTCGACCCGGCCTTCAGCGGCATCGAGCGCCTGGCAGACGGCAGCCTTCTGCTCTCGGCCGTCAGCGGCGAGGAATCGGTGCTGGTCCACTACGACCGCGATGACGCAGCACTGAATGTCATCGACAGCGGCCTGGCCCTGGTCGAGTCGTTCGTCGTCTCGCACACCTCGCCGCCGACGATTGTCGCGCGCGGTACCGACGCCGACGCCCCGCAGCGCGTGCACCGCATCGGGCTGGACGGCAGCCACGAGGTGCTGGTCGACAGCCGGCAAACGGCCTACGCCGACGTGGTACTGGGCGAGGTACGCGACTGGACCTTCAACAACGCCGACGGCGAAGAGATCGACGGCCGCTACTATTTGCCGCCCGACTTCGACCCCGATCGGGTCTATCCCCTGATCGTTTATTACTACGGCGGAACCGCGCCGGTGAACCGGCAGTTCACGGGGCGCTACCCCTTCAACCTCTGGGCCGCCCACGGCTACGTGGTCTACGTGGTCCAGCCCCGCGGCACTATTGGCTATGGCCAGGACTACTCGGCGAAACACGTCAATGCCTGGGGCGACTACGCCGCCGCCGATGTCATCGAGGGCACCGGGAAGTTCGTTGAAGCGCATGATTTCGTCGACGGCGAACGTATCGGCAACATGGGCGCCAGCTACGGCGGCTTCATGACCATGTATCTGGCCACGAAGACCGACCTTTTCGCCGCTTCGGTCTCGCACGCCGGCATCAGCGCGCTGACCAGCTACTGGGGTGAAGGCTGGTGGGGCTGGGCCTACTCGGGTTCGGCCAGCCGCGGCAGCTTCCCCTGGAACAACCGCGAACTCTACGTGGAGCACAGCCCGGTCTACAACGCCGACAAGATCAACACGCCCTTGCTGTTGCTGCACGGCGAGGCCGACACCAACGTGCCGGTCGGCGAGAGCGACACCATGTTCACCGCGCTCAAGTTGCTGGGTCGAGAGGTCGAGATGGTGCAGTTCCCCGGCCAGGATCACTGGATTCTCGACCGCGAGCAGCGCTACGTCTGGTGGGACACGATGCTGGCCTGGTACGACAAATGGCTCAAGGACCAGCCCGAGTGGTGGCAGCATCTGTATCCCGAGTCCTGATTTGAGGCGCTATCCCATGCGATTAATCGACTTTCGATCGGCCGCTCTCTATGCCGGCCTGCTTGCTTTTTGCTGTTCACCGTCTCAGGCAGAGGAGGCGCCGGCGGCCGTTGCATGGGAAGCGCTTTGCGCGGTCTCGGTGTGCCGTGCGACCGGTCACGACGGCGCGTCTGCCGTGGACTTCTCGCCGGATGGTCGGCATCTTGTCGTGGCCGCCGCCAGTCAGGATAAAAGCGGCCTGTACCTGGTCGAACGCGACGGCAAGTCCCGATTCTGGACCGAGGGCCATTCAACCGCCTGGCTGGCGGACGGCAACGGCATTGTGTTCGTACGCGACGAAGGACGGCCACAACGACAAACCCGAATGCACAAACCTGTTTTTCAGGCCGATCCTGAGACCTCTCAGCTCCGTTACCTATCTACCTGCCACACGCCCAGGTGCGAGAGAATTGCATCGATATCCTGCAGGTTCGGGAACGCCACATGATGGCTGACGCCGTCTCCAACCGCCACGAAGTCGTAATCCAGTTCCCCAGCCGCCTTTTGATCCCATACCCCATCGCCGAAATACGTCCGCCTTGTTGCTACCGCGCCCCGCGTCGCTCTCGACTCGGCCAACCGCATAATGTCGGTGCGTCTCGATGCGTCGGAACTGGTTGCCACGGCAAGATCGTTCGAATCGAGCCCGATAGCCCGAATCTTCAGCTCCGCCGTTTCCGCCCAGCCGCCGGTCGCCAGGCAGACGCGGACTTCCGGGATCTCGCGGAGCGCTTGCACCAACTCCAGTGCGCCCGGGATCTCCCGAACGAGACCGGGGTTCTCAGCCATGTGCCGTGTGGTACGACCGACAAAAGTCTCATGGACCTCTCGCGCCAAGCGCACCCACTGATCGGCCGGCGCATGCTTCCGAAGAACTTCTTCCAGAATCCCGCTATCCGTTACGTTTTCGTACCTGGACCAGTCCGAGTCGACATCCACGCCAAGCACATCCCGCAAGGTATCCGCGTACAGCTCTCCGTCGAAATCAGCAGAGGCGACGAGCGTTCCGTCTATGTCGAAGCTTACGAGGTGCATTTCCGGTTATCGCAGGTATAACGCTAACGTTGAACGCCGCCAGCCCGCTGGCGTCGGCTCGAATGAATTATTAGCGAGATGAATGCAGAACCTAAAAATAGCGCCACCGCCAAGATTATTCCTATAGCGTTGAGACCAGGAATTGCAACCGGAAGCACCTCGAAATTCACCTGGCGCTGCGTGTCATGCCCAATTGCCACCAAGGTATACCTTCCGGGAGGCAATCGGCCAATCAAGGCTCGATTGTCTCCGCAAACACCGGGCGGCAGTACGCCTGGACAGTATCCGAAATTGAAATCGACCGTTACCACCGACCCGGAAATCTCAACAGCCGGGTCTGAGAGACAAGCGACTCCGCTCGTCCAGTTCGCCGTGACCGGTGTACTCGCTGTAATGCGGTCCGGCTCGACCAACAGCGGGCATTCTCCGGCACTGGCACCTCCAATTGACAGCAGAAATACAATGAGTGCCATTGGCACTTTCGCAAGCTGGCGACCAAGCCCAACGGCGGGAAGTTTCCGACCGGGCGCATGGCCAGCGTCGATGTTCCGTGCTTCAGAAACGTGAATCGTTTTCACATGGAATTCCATCGCGGTCTCCGTCCATCTTTGTGTTCGGGCAGTTCCTGACAAAAAACTCGGCT
>DATFJJ010000326.1:0-4337 GCA_035269245.1 Wenzhouxiangellaceae bacterium
TCCCCGCCGCCAGCCAGCGCGTGTACACCGGCTGCGCCAGCAGCGCCCAGCCCAGCCAGACGTGCGCGACCGGCCACAGATCCCAGTAGACGTGCGTGTGCCAGGGCAGGCCGGCGAACAGCGCAAAGGCGACCGGAAACACGTACTTGATGAACACCGACCACGCCGCCAGCACGAACATCAGGTGGGCCAGGAACGCGATCCAGGCCGACGGGGTTTGATGTCTATGCTGCATGTCTATGGTTCATCGCTCGTGCGCACGGCGACAGGTGCGCGCAGGGACTCGTTTGGAGTGTAACGCCGTGTAGCGTAAATGCGCCGGGGCAAGAGGGGGGAACTTGCCAATTCCGGAAACCCGGGTGTAGCCGGTCGGCGCGTTGTGACAAGGCGACGAGACAAGCTGCGTGTCCAGACTCAGACTAGATTCAACCTGGAAACACGACTGCAGACGTTGCTCAGAATTCAGCCGACGAGGGCACCGGCTCCAGAATGCCGCGCTCGATCATCTGGTGCAGGGCCATGGTCGAATAAGGCTTGTCGAGCTGGTCGCTGGTGGCATTGGGGCCCGCGAGCAGGCCGCGCCAGCGGTTCTTGCCGGCCGCCTTGGCGGCGTACAGGGCGCGGTCGGCCAGGTCGACGGTGAGTTCCCAGCTGTTGGGTTTTGCGGCCGTTTCGAGGAGTGGCCAGGGCGCGTAGCCGACGCTGCAGGTCACATCGAGATCTTCGTTGTCGCTCGTCAGCAGCGGTTTTTCCGAAACGGCCCTGCATGTTCGCTCTGCCAGGTCGGCGCCTCTCGCCGGGTCGATATCGTTGACCACCAGCAGGAACTCCTCGCCGCCCCAGCGAACCAGTATGTCCTCGGCACGGCAGAACTCTGCCAGTCGCTGGCCGAACGCAACCAATATCCGGTCTCCAACGGCGTGACCGCGCTTGTCGTTGATCTGCTTGAAGTTGTCGATATCGATCATCAGGAACAACAGTCTCGGACGGGAATCCCGGTCATGGCTGTCCTGTGCCTTTTCCATCCTGTCGAGAAAGTCACGCCGGTTCGACAGACCGGTCAGCGGGTCGCGCCGGGTTGCGCGATCGAGTTTTCGGTTGCTGCGATACAGCTGCTCGTTGAGCTGCTGGAGCTCCACCGTGCGCTCGGCGACCTGTTTATGGAGGATCTCGACTTGCCGTCGCTTGTTGCGAATGTTGCGTCGCACTCGCCAGACGATCAATGCCAGCAGCAGAATCAGCACAAGCGCGTAAAGCCCGTAGGCCGCCGGATGACGCCACGGTGGCGGCGCCAGGATGATATCCAGCACTCGGCTCCGGCCGAACCGGCCGTCGCGGCCGGCCGCCTGAATCTGGAGCTGGTAGCTGCCGGGCGAAAGATAGTTGACCGAAAACTCCGCCTGCGGTCCGTTCACCTGTACCCATTCGTCATGCAGGCCTTCGACCCGGTAGCGCAAGCGTGCCGCGCTTGGTGCATTGAAGTCCAGCGCCACCATCCGCAGCGCGAAGATACGCTGTTGATGGTCCAGTCGAAGCTCGTCGGCATAGGGCAGGGAAGCATCCAGCCCGGCGAACTCGTCGAGCACGCCGATCTGGCGATGCGCGATGGTGAGCCCGTCGACAACCGGATGCGCGGCCGGGCTCTCGAACGAGAAGGCCGAACTGTCGACGGAATCGACGCCGTCCACGCCGCCGAAGTACAGCGCCCCTTCGCTTCCTTTCCATGCCGCCCAGGCATTGAACTCCCGGTTGATCAAGCCGTCCCGTTGCCCGAGCTGCTGCACCTGCCGGCTGTGCGAGTCGACCACGCCCAGACCCTGATTGGTGCTCAGCCACAGACGCCCCTGATCATCCTGAAGGATGCGATAGATGACGTTGTTGGGCAGTCCGTCGGCCTCCGTTATCCGGCGCTGTACTTCGCCGTTGCGATCAAGCTGCAGCAGGCCGCCGCCGAAGGTACCCAGCCAGACCCGGTCATCGTCGAAATGAATTGCCCAGATCGAGCTGCTGGAGGCCTCTCGTGAACCGGCAAAGACGTGGTCGCTGGATTCGCCCGGGCTGAAACGGAATACGCCGTTTTCGTTGCTGCCGACCCAGATCGTGCCGCGCTCGTCGACGCGCAGCGTTGTCAGGAATCGCTGGCGGAGCGCTGCCGGCACCAGCTCCGGATGCAGCCGGCCGTCGGCGAGAACGGCCAGACCGCCCTGGGTCGTGATCCAGAGCCGGTCTTGATGCTCGACCAGGTCGGTGATGCGCTCATCGGGCAAGCCGTCCGGCACGACCGGATGCGGTTCCTCGGGTGGCTTCCAGCGCCACAGCCCGTGATATGTGCCCACCCAGTATCCGCTGCCGGATCGGTCGGCGGCGAGCGCGATAATCGGGACGCCGGCAAGTGCCGGCAGTGTATGCCATTCGTCACTGCCTGCGGCCTTTACGATCAGTCCGTTGTCGGTACCGAGCAGGCTGCGCCTGTCGTTGCGCCGGATCGCCCAGACGATGCCGTTCGGCCAGTCGACGGGTTCGGACGATTCGGACGCGGTGCCTGCCAGAATGGTTTCGGACATCGGCAGGACCCGGTGGAGGCCATCGGTAAAGGTGCCGATCCAGAGCACACCTGCACTGTCCCGAAAGAACTTCGACACCTCGCTGTTACCGAGATCGATTCGCCAGTGCGAATACTGCAACGGTTTGTCCGGTTGCCATTCGGTCACGCCCCCCTTGCTGTCGCCGATCAGCAGTCGCCCGTCATCCTCCGCATACAGGCTCGAAACACGTGCCTGGGGCGCCTTCGGGCGAACAGGTGTGCTGATCACCGAAACGTCGTCGGGACGAACGCGCACCAGTCGGCCGCTGTCGGTGGCCAGCCAGGCCGTGTCGTCGGGCGCTTGTATCAGTGCCACGCACACCGACCGTGCGGGCAGGTCCGGCTTGTGCAAGCGACCGTCGCTGAATGCCAGCCGGCAGTCGCGATCGGCCGTCACCCATTCCTGCCCGCCGAACCGGACGAGCCCGATCAGGCCGACCCCGGCGATCAGATTGGTGACGCGCTGCTCGACCAGATCGACGAGATCGACGCCGGCCGCCGTAGCGACCAGCGCGGACCGGCCCGACGGCGATACGGCCAGGTCGATCACCCGCAGGTGAGACAGCCCATGCTCCGGCGCGAATCGCCAGCGCTGCAGACTGGCCAGATCGATGACTTCGATGCCGGCGTCGTTGCTGCCCATCCACAGCCGCTCGTTACCGTCTACCAACAGCACATCCATCGTGGAACTGACCAGCGTGCCCGCATCACCCTGTCGATGCTGCAATACGTCGAAACGGTGTCCGTCGAAACGGTGCAGTCCTTCCTGGGTGCCGAACCAGAGAAATCCGTTGGAATCCTCGGCCATGCTGATCACTGTCGATTGCGCCAGCCCCTCATCCAGGCCGTAGGACTCGACGGCGAGCGTTCGTTGCGGCTGAATTTCGATGCCGTCATCAGCCGAAAAGGCGTGCCCGGTCAGTGCCAAAACTGCGGTGACGAACAGGCAACAGCGGGACGAGGCCGCCAGACCGGCGGAGAGAACCGGGCCGATGCCATCTTTTTGAAAATTCGAGCGAATTTCTGTCATGCGTGACTGCATCATTTTCAGTTTAGCGTCAAATCGCGCGAGACGGTTCTTCGGGGGCGTCGGCGGAAGTTCAAGAAACCGACGGAAGCGGGGTGGACGAAGTCCCTGTGAATCTCGTGCGAAGCAGGCACATCCTACCGCTTTGGCCCAGAGCGGCGGGCGGATGGGCTCAAGTGGCGATCGGATGATCTTTTTAGAATTTGTCAGGGGTTCGCCGGTGCCGGGAAGGCTATGGCAATATCCGTGTAGCCCCACGGGAGCCATTCAGGTTGATCTGGTACGAGCAGGAAATACAGTTGATGCGCCGGGCCCTGGCCCTTGCGACGGCTGCCGAGGCAGCCGGCGAAGTGGCGGTGGGGGCGTTGATCGAGCGCGACGGGGAGATTCTGGGCGAGGGCAATAACCGGGTGATTCGCGACTCCGATCCCAGCGGCCACGCCGAGATGGTCGCGTTGCGCCAGGCCTGTGCCCGAGACGGGAATTACCGGTTGCCCGGCGCGACGCTGTACGTAACGCTTGAGCCGTGTGCCATGTGTGCCGGCGCGTTGGTGCATGCGCGTATCCAGCGGGTTGTATTCGCAGCCTGGGATCCGCGCGTCGGCGCGGGCGGCTCGATCATGAATCTGCTGGACCACCCGCACATGAACCATCGATGCATCGTGTCGGCGGGATTGATGGGCGAGGAGGCCGGTGAGATGCTTCGGGGATTCTTCTCGGGGCGGC
>DATFJJ010000327.1:0-3693 GCA_035269245.1 Wenzhouxiangellaceae bacterium
GGTTACCCCGTTCGAAGCCGGCGGCGAACGAATCGATCGAGCCGGCTGGCAACGGCTGGTGGAGTGGCATCTCGAGGCCGGCACGAACGGAATCGTGGTTGCCGGAACCACCGGTGAGTCGGCTACGCTGGATGCCGGGGAGCGCGACTGGCTGCTCGAATCCGCGCTTGAGACGGCGGCCGGTCGCTGCATGGTTCTGGCCGGGACCGGTGCGTCTTCGACCGCCGTGACGGTGGCCCGAAGTCGCCGTGCCGCGGCGCTGGGCGCCGACGCGGTGCTGGTTGTCGCACCGTACTATAATCGTCCTCCGCAACGCGGTCTGTTGGCTCATTATCTTGCCATCGCCGATGGCGTCGAAGTGCCGGTGATCCTTTACAACGTGCCTTCGCGGACTGCGTCCGACATCGAGCCGCAGACAGCGCTGACGCTGGCAGCACACCAGAATGTCGTGGCCATCAAGGAAGCGGTCGCAGACATGGCCCGAGTGCAGCGCTACGTCAGCGCCGGGCTGGATGTGCTTAGCGGCGACGACCCGACTGCGCTGGAAGCCATGCGACACGGTGCGAAGGGCGTGATCTCGGTCGCTGCCAACGTCGCTCCGGCTGCAATGTCGAGAATGTGCAGGCTGGCTGCCGAAGGCGACTACGGCGCAGCCGCCGACATAGATGCGCAATTGAAACCGCTTTACCGGTTTCTGGGCGCAGAGTCGAATCCAATCCCGGCCAAGTGGCTTTTGGCGGCCAGTGGTCGCATCGGCCGCGACCTGCGCCTGCCGCTGGTCGAACTGGATGAATCGCAGCACGCGGCGGGTCGCTGCCTGCTAGAGACGCTCGAAATCGAGTGAATATCGCAAACGAAAAAAGGTTTGAATCAGCTTTGATCAACAAACAACTGCATTGTCTAAAGATCGTTTTGATCCTGTTGGTTGCCGGAATGGCCGCCGGCTGTGTTTTCAATGGCGACAAGAAGCCGGTCTACGCCGCCAGCGAAGAAGTTCCGCCGCTTCGCGTACCCGAAGGGCTCAGCAAGCCGGAGACACGGGCCACTTTCGAAATTCCCGGCTATTCTTTGCCTGAATTGGCCGCACGAGGGGACGAAACCCGTCCGCCGAGGGTGCTCACATCGGCCGAGGCCGAAAAGGCCCGGTCGAGAATCAGGTTCGGGCCCACCGGTCTCTACCTGGAAGTGGATGACGAGGCCGCCAGTGTCTGGCGCCGACTGGGTTTCGCCCTCAATCGAGGCGACATGACGATTGACCGGGTTCTCGACGACCAGCGTCGGTACCGGGTTCAGTTCAGCCACGATCCCATCCTTGTCTCGGAGCGCGGCTGGTTCTCGAAGCTGTTCCTGTTCTGGAAATCTCCCGACTACATCAACTTCAGCGGCACTTACCTGTTCGAGGTGCAGCGCGAAACCACAGATACCACGCGTGTGGTCATCCTGGACGAGGACGGCAAAGTGTTGGCGATGCAGCAGGCGGAGTTTGTGTTGGCCCGCCTGCAAGAACGCCTAGGCTAAAAAATCGCCGTAGCGCTACTGCGCAGCGCGCTGACGGCGCCCGGCGGTGCTCGGCATCCTCATGGACCTGATGTCCATTGCGGTGCCTGCGCGCCGGCGGTCACCGGCAGCGCACTTGCTCGCGACGCGCTACGGCGATTTTTCCTGTAGGTGATGAGAGGCGGCGCGGTGACGGCACCGGCGGCCACCGTCAGCCACCCGCTCGCTACGCTCTGCGAAGGCGTATCCCGGGTTCGGATGGGTAAATTTAGCGTCCGGCGGTGCTCGGCATCCTCATGGACCTGATGTCCATTGCGGTGCCTGCGCGCGCGGTCACCGGCAGCGCACTTGCTCGCTATGCGCCGCGGCGATTTTTCCTGTAGGTGACGGAACCTGGTTCCGCCTTTCCGAAATTCGATCAATCAGCCGACCAGCCCACCCTCTGCAGGTGTAGGAGCCGGCCCCGCCGGCGATTGCGGCGGCCCGGATAATGCATCGCCTGCACGGCAGGCTCCTACACCCGTAGCGAGCCCGGAGGCCGCCGCTGCATCTGTGGGAGCGGCTTCGAGCCGCGATCAATCGGCGCAGGATGCGCCTTCCATATAACCAGCCAACCAGCCAATCAGCCAACCAAATTTACCGCTCCAGCAGCTTGAGCTTGTCGGGTTTGTCTTCCCACTCTTCGGCGTCCGGCGGGGGATCCTTGCGTTCGGTGATCACCGGCCATTCGAGCGAGAGTTCGGCATTGAGTTCGAGGAATTTCTGCTGGTCGGCCGGGAGGTCGTCCTCCGGATAGATGGCCTGTATCGGGCATTCCGGCTCGCACAGCGTGCAGTCGATGCATTCTTCAGGGTCGATGACCAGGAAATTCGGCCCTTCGTGGAAACAGTCGACCGGGCAGACCTCCACACAGTCGGTGTATTTGCACTTTATGCAGTTTTCGACAACAACGAACGTCATATCTGTAGATCCTGGTTGAGTTGCAGACAGTCACGCGCGCGCGGACGAGCGCGGGGCTGATGGTAGACTATTGTCCTTTCGGCTCGGGCGTTTTCCGCGCCTGCCATGGTAGCCAACGAGTTGGCACCCGAAACCGCAATTATATAAGAACCGCTTGAACAACTCATTCCAAGAAATTCCGCTCGGCGAGCACAAGGTCGCGCGTGATCGCATCAGCCCCAATGCCCTGAAGGTCACCGACCGGCTTCAGCGTGCAGGCTTCAAGGCGTATGTGGTCGGCGGCGCGCCGCGCGACCTCCTGCTCGGCTTCACGCCCAAGGACTTCGACGTCGGTACTGATGCGACGCCCGAACAGGTGCGCGAACTGTTCCGTAACGCAAGGCTGATCGGGCGTCGGTTCCGGCTCGCGCACGTGCGCTTCGGACGCGAAATTATCGAAGTGGCCACATTCCGAGGCACCGGGGATGCGGGCGAGCGCAGCGTCGAGGACGGGGGTCGGGTACTGCGCGACAATGTGTTCGGCAGCGAGGCCGAGGACGCCATTCGGCGCGATTTCACAATAAATGCGCTGATGTACGATCCCAGCAACGAGACCATTCGCGACTACACCAATGGCTACGCCGATGTCGCACGGCGCAAACTGAGGCTGATCGGGGATCCCGAGCTGCGCTACCGCGAGGACCCGGTCAGGATGATGCGCGCGATCCGGTTCAAGTCGAAACTCGGGCTGGAGATTGATGGCCCCAGCGAGACCCCGATTCCCGAGATGGCGCCACTGCTGGCCGACATTCCGCCGGCACGTCTGCTCGACGAGTTGCTCAAGATGCTGCTGGGTGGCGGCGCCTGGGACGGTTTCAAGACCCTGGTCGAATACCGCCTCTGGCACGAGCTCTTTCCTGGCCTGCTGGACTCGCCCGAGGATCCGCCTGGATTGATCGAGCAGGCGTTCTGCAATACCGACCAGCGGGTTGCCGAAGACAAGCCGGTGACGCCTGGCTTCCTGTTCGCGGCGCTTTTCTGGCCGCGCGCACGGGCAGAGGCCAAGCGGCGCGAGGAAAATGGCCAGCCGCCGGTGGAGGCGTTGGCCACTGCCGGCGAAAAAGTCTTTTCGAAATATACAAGCCGGGTTTCCATTCACCGTCGTTTTTCGACCATGGCCAAGGAAATCTGGATGTTCCAGCCACGGTTCGAGAAGCGTCGCGGCAAGCGCGCAATGAGACTGTTGCAGGAACGGCG
>DATFJJ010000328.1:0-2909 GCA_035269245.1 Wenzhouxiangellaceae bacterium
GGAACCCGGCCTGGTCGAGAAGCTGGTTTTCGAGCGCTTCTACTGGTTCTCGCGACGGGTTGGAGAAGGCAGCCGCCTGCGCCTGTTCATCCGCCCGGCGAATGGATTGCAGCAGCAGCGCCACTACAACTCGGAAAAGCCGGTGCACGAACAGACCGCCGAGGACGCACGAACGGCCACGATACGCCTGCATCATTCCGAGGACTACCCCAGCCGGCTGGTGCTGCCGGTCGTGATCCGGGACGAGGCTGAATGATCTATCATTCGCCGATCTTCCAAGTCACGGGATTGAATGGAATGAGGAGCATTGCGGTTTTGATCATCGGCCTTGCGCTGAGCGGGCAGGCGCTTGGCTGGGGTGCCACGGGGCATCGGGTGGCGGCGCAGATTGCCGAGGGATACCTGACGCCGGAAGCAAAGATCGCGGTCGAGGAAATCCTGGGTCCGGAAACGCTGGCCGAGGCCTCGACCTGGGCCGACTTCATGCGCGCGGATCCGAGCCAATTCTGGCAGGAAACCGCAAGCCCTTGGCATTACGTCACCGTGCCGGCGGGCACGACCTACGAGGATGTCGGTGCTCCGGAGCAGGGTGATGCGGCAAGCGCGCTGCAGAAATTCACCTACATGCTGCGCGACGCCGAGACGTCGCACGAGGACCGGCAGCTGGCGCTGCGCTTCATCGTTCACATCATCGGCGATCTGCACCAGCCGCTGCACGTGGGCAACGGCACCGATCGCGGCGGCAACGATTTCAAGATAAATTATTTCGGCGAGCCGTCCAACCTGCACCGGTTATGGGATTCCCAACTCATCGACAGCAAGCAGTTGAGCTACACCGAGCTGACGGCCTGGCTGAAGGCGAAGATCGGCCCCGAGCAATTCCGCGCCTGGAATACGCCCGATCCGCTGGTCTGGATCGCCGAGAGCGCCGAGATTCGCGACCGCATCTACCCCGAAGACAGCGAGATTCGATGGTCGTACGGTTACAACTGGACAGACACGCTATACAGTCGGTTGCAGAAAGCGGGGGTTCGCACCGCGGCTTACCTGAACGAGCTGTTTGCCGATTGAGCGAACTTCAGAACGGGTAGAACACCGGGATGCACAGGATTGCCAGCCCCCACAGGATCAAGTTGAGCGGCAGGCCCACCCGCGTGAAATCGGTAAAGCGATAGTTGCCGGCGCTGTAGACCATGGTGTTCGTCTGGTACCCGACCGGCGTCGAGAAACTGGCCGAGCCGGCGAACGCTATCGTCACCAGGAACGGCAGCGGGTCCAGGCCCATCGTGGCCGCGATCGAGATGCTGATCGGCGCCAGCAGGGCCGCCGAGGCATTGTTCGACATGACCTCGGTCAGCATCCATGTGATCAGGTAGAGGGCGGCAACGATTGCGACGGGGCCGTATTCGCGACCGACCGAGTCGAACAGAACCGCGGAGAGTGAGTCGGTGAGCCCGCTGTTGTTCATGGCCGCGCCGAAGCTGAGCGCCGCGGCCAGCAGGAAGATCACGCTCCAGTCGATGGACTTGTAGATTTCCCTGGGTCGCAGCACGCCGCCTAGCGCAAGCACGCAGATGCCGGTGATCGCGGCAATGCTGATGGGCACCAGCTGCAGCGATGCGGCGGTCACGACCGCGGCGATTACACCGAGGACACCCCAGAATCGCTGTTTCCTGAAGGGCTGCAGAACGTGCTGGCTGAGCGTGAAGAAGGGTGCGATGCGCTTGGATTCCAGCTCCCGAATCCGCTGCTGGGCGCGGCGTGAAGTGTGCAGCAGCAGGACGTCGCCGGCCTTGAGCCGAATCTCCCAGATTTTTTTCCGGCTCAGCTTGCCGCTTCGACGAATCGCAAGCACGTTTGCGTTGTAGCGTTGCATGAACTTGTGGTCGCGAAGCGTGCGATCCTCAAGGTCCGAATTCCTCGCCACCATGACTTCCAGCAAGACGTTCTCGGTATCCTTGAACTGCTGGGTCTCGAGGCGTTTCGATATCCGGAAATCTTCGGCGTCGAGCATCTTGCGGATGCGCTTGATGTCGCCGCGGACCGCCAGCCGGTCCTCCTTGTGCAGCTCGAAATTCCCATCGGGTTTTTCAACCACATCGTCGTCCCGCAGCAGCTGAACGATTTCGATTTCTTCTTCGTCGTCATTGAGCACACTGGCAAAAGCCTCATCGATGCTCTTGCCGGCCGCCGTCGAATGTTCCGGGATATGAATTTCGGTAATGAAATCCTCGGCCTTGAAATCCTCTTCCGCATCCTCGCCGATCGAGCGGTTCGGCACGATGCGGTTGCCCAGCAACAGCATGTAGGTCGTGCCAGCGGCAAAAATCACGAGACCGAAAGGGGTCAGCGTGAAGATCGAGAACGACTCGACCCCATTCTGCTCGGCGATCCCGCTTACCAGCAGGTTGGTCGAGGTGCCGATCAGCGTGCATGTGCCGCCGAAGATGGCGCCGAACGACAGCGGCATCAGCACCTTGGAAGGTGCGATCTTGGCCTCGCGTGCGGCCGTCGAAACGATCGGGATGAACGTGGCGACCACCGGTGTGTTGTTGACGAACGCGGAAACGGCGCCGACCGACGCCATCATCGTGCCGGTGGTGCGGGTGTAGTGATTCTTGAGGTGCCGGCTGACAATCGGCGCGATCGCCTCGATCACGCCAGTCTTCAAGACAGCCGCGCTTAGCGCAAACATCGCGGCCACGGTCACAGTGGCGGTATTCGAAAATCCCGCCAGCGCTTCGCCCGGCGTCAGCACGCCGGTCAGCGCCAGCAGCACCATGGCCGAAACGGCGATCAGATCGGGCGGATATTTCTCGGTGGCAAACAGGATCACCGCAGCGATGATGACTGTCAGCGTTACGTAGGCTTCCACCGGCATGGCCGATCAGTCCCGACCGTTATTCGCA
>DATFJJ010000329.1:0-9781 GCA_035269245.1 Wenzhouxiangellaceae bacterium
AGTTGATGCAGGTGCACAACCTCGTCGACTGGCGCGAGCACCTGGAAGCGCTGCAGCAGATGAAGGCCGAAGGCGAGATCGGCCACGTCGGCATCACGACCTCGCACGGCCGGCGGCACGACGAGTTCGAGCGCGTCATGACCGACCACGACCTGGACTTCGTGCAACTGACCTACAACATCACCCATCGCCGGGTCGAAGAGCGCCTGCTGCCGCTGGCGGAGGAAAAGGGCATTGCCGTGATCGCCAACCGGCCCTACGACGGCGGCAGCCTGATCAAGGGCCTGCAGCGGCGCGGCGAGCAGGTGCCCGAATGGGCCGCCGAGGAATGCGACTGCACCAACTGGGCCGATTTTCTGCTCAAGTTCATCGTCAGCCACCCGGCCATGACGTGCGCGATTCCGGCCACGACCCGCGTCGAACACGTCGTGGAGAACATGCGCGCCGGGCGCGGCCCCATGCCGTCGACGCAGGCGCGTCGGCGCATGATCGACCACATCGAATCGCTGTGACGGCCGGGTCTATTAATCCGGCAACGAAATACCTATGGTATTCGTTGCTCGCGATATGCGGCGCATGTCCGCATATCGCTCCGCTGCGCGGCCCGGCCGTGCCGGCCGGGTATTAACCCGGCACCCCTACTTGAATGCCGGATTAATAAAATGATCAACGACTGGCAGACCTACCGGCTGGGCGATTTCATTCCGTTCGCCCCGGAGGTCTATTTTCGGCTCATCGAGCGCGTCAACGAGGCGTTCTGGCCGCTGCAACTGGTCACCCTCGCAATGGGTCTTGCTGCGCTTGCGCTCGCGCTTCGCGGCAATGGTCGCGCCGCGCTGATCGTGCTCGCGCCGGGCTTGGTTGTCAGCGCCTTCGCCTTCCACTTCGATTACTACGCCGAGATCAACATCGCCGCGCCGTGGTTCGGCTGGACCTTTATCGCCCAGGCAGTGCTGCTTGCAGTCATCGCTGCGTTGCCCGGCCCGCGGCCGCCTCAACCGCCCCCCGGCGCGATTCAGCGCATCGTGGGCACGGCCATCGCCGTGATCGGCCTAGCCGCCTGGCCACTCATATCGGTTCTAGCCGGCCACGGCTGGAACCGGTCAGAGGTCTTCGGCCTGCACCCCGACCCGACCGCCGTCGCTGCGCTGGGGATTGTTCTGCTTGTCGTCACGAAGCTGCGCGCCGCTCTGGTCATGATGATTCCAGCGTTCTGGTGCCTGATGACCGGTTTGATATTGCACGCGCTGGACGCCGCCTGGGCTGTGCTGCCGATGATGCTTGCCGTTGTCGCCGGCCTGACGCCGCTCGCCGCCCGGATGGTCGGCCGGATCAAGCAATGAAGACGACGGCTGTATGTACGTCAGCGCCGGGCGGTTCATGTCGCGGGCTCAGGCGGCGGTCTCAGGTGCGGGATTTGACTTCGCTACGCGACGATGCAACATAGTCTCGAATCCCTGGGAACCGCACGAGGGCAATATGGGCGAACAGCATCCAGAACCGGAAGGACGCACCGACCTGGCCTTTGCACGCACCGTGCTGGCCGTGGAGCGCACTTACAACAGCTGGGTCAAGACCGCGATCGGCTTCCTGGCCGGCGGGCTGGGGCTGACGAAACTGATGGAACCCGAACTGAACTCGCTGCACGGCGCGATGATCCTGGGCGGCTCCACGCTGCTGGGCATCGTCGCCATCGCGATCACGGCCGTGGCCACGCTTCGTTATCGCAGCCGGATGAACGACCTGGGCCGTCAGGCGCTGGGACGCTGGCCGTTTCGGATCATCGTGTTCATCAGTTCGAGTTTCATCCTGATCTGCGTGATCGGACTGGTCTGCCTGTTCATGCTTTGAGCCCGGATCATTCACCAGCCGATCTACTGCGGCGGCGCCAGCCGGCCGAAGCGGCCGGTGCTGAAGTCGCGGATGGCCTGGCGGATTTCGTCCGACGTGTTCATCACGAACGGCCCGTGGCCGACGATCGGCTCGTCGATGGGCTGGCCGGAGAGCACCAGCACCACCGCGTCGTTGTTGGCCTCGACGACCACGCCTTCGCGCGCCTGGTCCAGCAGCACGAACTGGCCTTCGCGTGCGACTTCGGCGTCGTTGACCTGCACCGTTCCGTGCAGCACCACCAGCAGCGAGTTCCAGCCGTCCGGCAGGTCCAGCCGGCCTGCACCGCCCTGGTTCAGGCGCACGTCCCAGACGTGCATCGGCGTGTGAGTCCGGGCCGGCCCTGAACGACCGTCGAACTCGCCGGCGATGACCCGGACCACGCCTGCCCCGTCCGGCAATTCAACTGATGGAATGTCGGCGTCGGCGATGGTCTGGTATCCGGGCTCGGTCATCTTGTGCGCGGCCGGCAGGTTGACCCACAGCTGGACCATTTCCAGCACGCCGCCGGTGCGCGTGAACTGCTCGGAGTGGAATTCGTCGTGCAGGATCCCGCCGCCGGCGGTCATCCACTGCACGTCACCGGGCCCGATCCGGCCGCCGGCGCCGGTCGAATCGCGGTGCTCGACTTCACCCGAGTAGACGATGGTGACGGTCTCGAACCCGCGATGCGGATGCTCGCCGACGCCGCGCGGGCGCTCGGCCGGGGTGAATTCCATCGGGCCGGCATGGTCCAGGAGCAGGAAAGGACTGACGTGCCTTCCGTGGCTGTCATAGGTGAAAAGCGAGCGGACCGGAAAACCGTCGCCAACCCAGTGGCGCGGCGGCGCGTCGTAGACGCCAAGAAGCCGTTTCATCATTTTCTCCTTGAAGATAGCGTCAGAAGCGATCGGCGTGATCTAGGAACGAAAGAATCCCACATGGCCCGTCGCATCCGCCCGCCGCCTCTGGAGCTCAGCGGTTGGCGCTGCGGACACTCACCAGTCACGATCACCGCCTGGGCGCAAACCCCTGCCTGCTTGCCGAAAATACCGGCCCGGCAGCCTTGCCCAGCCAGCCGGCCCCTTGCCCGACCAATGAACGCCCGCCGGTGGCAGTTGCTCGGCCGGTTGGATCTCGGGCTCAGGCTGCGCTCGCACCTGGCGATTGTGTACCTGCGAGCGACGCCCTGGGGTCGAGACGCGCAAAGACATCGTCCGCACGGGTGCGAGTCTGCGTTCTCAATTGAGAATTACGCGCTCATTGGGCCCGGAAAGGCGGATGATCACGGGGCCGGCGATTTCGCTTTTTTGCTCCGGCCAGACGCGCTCGAGCGCACGCTCGACGAAATAGGCAAGCGTGGGTCCCACGCGCTTGGACGGATCAGTCTCCGCGAACGCCAGGTCGGGGCCGTCATACGAGGTGTCAACCGTGCTGTCGATCACAAGGTTGGTCCGGACGTCTTCATCGAATAAAACGGTGCCATCGGCGTCGGTCACCTTCACACGCCCTTCCGCGAATGACTGAAACGACTCCAGTGAGGCAATCGACGGATTGGTGAGCCTGAGCCCGTCGATTTCGATTTCGATACGCCCGGCGAAACCCGGCACGGCACGGTTCACGTTGTACGCTACCAGGGCCTTGACGAGATTTTCCAGCGTGAAATCGGAAGCGTCGGCGATCAGGCGCTCCCCTGCCCACTCGGTACCCGCCGTGCGTATTCTGGCAAACCGCTGGCTGCCGGCCGCCAGGGGACCCGTTGCATTATGCCGATTGGCCCGGAATCGCTCTTCCAGGATCTGTTCATTACTGTTGATCGAAGCCATCCGATCCTGAAAGTCGCTCGAAAAGGAAACTTCAACGTCATAGCCTTCGGTTGAAGGCAGGATCTGGGCGCACACTGCGGCCGGAATCAGGACCAGCAGGCCGATAAGATAAGCCATTGATTTCATTTCAAATCTCCTTAGCTGAAAGTTGCTCTTCATAGTATAGGACCGCGAATTCTCGCATTAAATCCCATTCCACCCCCCTACACGCTGAAGTCACTTTCGGTCGAGGGGCTCTAGAAATCGTTCGAATCGAGGGCGCGGCGCCATTTTTCTGAAAATCCTCATTGCCGCATCGAATCCTCGATTGCGCGAATTTCCTCGATGATCAGGTCATTGATCATTTCGCTGCCCCTGCTGGTGGGATGGTCGTCATCGGCGTAATAGAGATGATCTTCGTCATGCGTCACGCAACGTCCCTGGATTTCAGTATTGCACAACAGCTCGTGTGGATACACTCGGTGCACATTCGGGTGGTCGAAAGAATCAAACGCTTCGAAGGTCTCTTGCGCTCGTGTCATGTAGGCCTCGAAGCTAACGGTCAGCGGATTCTCCCGCAGCCACGCCTTCAGTTCTGCAAAATCATCCGGGCGCTCGCTGTTGAGCTTTTCCGGCACATTCCAGCCCACCTCGACCAACGGGTAGACCAGCAGCACCTGCTTTCCGGCATCCACCAGACGCTGAATACCCCGGCGAACCGCTTCGACAGGCGAAAGCCCTTGCTCGCTGCGTATCTCGATGTAGTCGGTGCTTTCGACACCGCCTTCCAGGTTATCGAACCATCGACCGCTCAGAAAAAGCGGATAACGCCCCATGACGACGACGACCTCGGCAGACGAGCCGACGACGGTCTCCAGACGCTCGGCCTGCCGCTCGGCCGAACACTTGTTTGCAACGCCGTCGGACTCATACCGGGAGGCGCCGAGATAGAAGGGACAACCGCCGAGCAGATCGAAATAAAGGTCGTGGTCCGCCAGGCGTTCCCGCAAACCGCTGGCCACAGCCGCCAAATGACTGTCGCCGAGGAAAAAGATCCCGGGCTTGTGTTCATTGCCGTCCGAACCCGGATCGGCTTCGAACACGCAAAGACCGGCGTCGAAACAAGGATTGCCCTCGGAATTCTTCAGTGTCATCCAGGGTTCATTCTCAAAGGAATCTTCGCGGAATATCGAAGGCACCCGCTCAATGAAGCCTTGTGTGTACAGCGCCGAAGCCTGCAATCCGATAATGACGGCTGCGGTTGCCGATAAAATCCAGACCAGCGTCCTTCGCCGCATGAGCGATTGCCGCCGAAATGGCTGCTCGATTGCGACGTAGGAGATCGCGGAGAGCACAAACGTGATCAGCAGCCACTCGAGTTTGTCGCCGCATCCCGGGCTTGGATTGCTGATGCGGGCGAATGCAAACACGGGAAAATGCCAGAGATAGGCCGAATACGAGATCAATCCGACAGCCACCATTGGACGCCAGGCGAGAATTCGGCCCACCGGGTCGCTCGCAGAAGAGGCGGCAATGATCAGCGCGACACCCAATACCGGCAACGCAGTCAGGTAACCCGGATGGGGGGTGGAGTCGTCAAAAAGAAAAACCGCAGCTGCAATCAGCACGATTCCGACTGGTGGCAGTAGCCGACTTGCCAGCCGGTTGCTCAAGCGTCCTCTTTTTATTTCCAGGTACGCCAGGATAGAGCCTGTCAGCAGCTCCCAGAAACGCGAGAGTGGAAAATAGAAATTCAGTTCCGGCTGACTGGTTGCCATCCTTGCAGACCAGAAAAGGCTCAGTAGTAAAAGTGCCGAAAACAACAGCAGGATATAACGGTTCAGAAAGCGATGAAAGAACACGACCAGCAACGGCAATACGATGTAGAACTGCTCCTCGATGCCCAGGCTCCAGGTATGCAGGAATGGCTTGAGCAGGGAACTGTCGGCACCGTAATCGGTTGTCGCGTAGTAGAAAAAGAAATTGGAGCCGAAAAAAACCGCCGAGAGAATGCTCTTGCTGTACTCGACGAAATCGCCCGGGAGCAGGAAACGCCATGCGAAGGGGAAACTCGCCAGCATGACGACAAAAAGCACCGGCAGAATACGCCGCGCCCTGCGCTCGTAAAAGAACGGGTAGTCGAATGAACCGGTCTCGCGCAACTCGGAAAGAATGATCTTGGTGATCAGGTACCCGCTGATCACGAAGAATATGTCGACTCCGATATAGCCGCCCTGGAACCAGTCCCGGCCGAAGATGACGAATTGCGCGTGATACATGATCACGCTCAATACCGCGATGGCCCTGAGCCCGTCGACCTCGGGCCTGTACTTCATGCCGAGCTCGCGAACTGAACGGCCTGAACGCTCAGGCCTCATTGGCACTGGAACCACGATCGTACCGGCCGCCTACTCCCATTCGATGGTCGCCGGCGGCTTGCCGGAGATGTCGTAGACGACCCGGGAGACGCCATCACACTCGTTGATGATGCGGCGCGAAACGTGATCGAGGAATTCATGATCGAGATAGGCCCAGCGCGCGGTCATGAAATCGATGGTCTCGACGGCCCTGAGTGCGATCACCCATTCGTACCGACGGGCGTCGCCGACCACGCCCACGGACTTGACCGGCAGGAATACGGCGAAGGCCTGGCTGACCTTGTCGTACAGCCCAGCCTTTCTGAGCTCGGTGATGAAAATGTGGTCGGCCTTTTGCAACGGCTCGATGTATTCCGGTTTGACTTCGCCGAGGATGCGCACGCCCAGGCCAGGGCCGGGAAACGGGTGGCGCATGACCAGTTCGGCCGGCAGGCCGAGCTCGACGCCGATCTTGCGCACTTCATCCTTGAACAGTTCTCGTAGCGGCTCGACCAGCTTCAGGTTCATTTCCTCGGGCAGGCCGCCGACGTTGTGGTGCGACTTGATCACCTTGGCCTTGCCGGTAGCCGCGCCTGCCGACTCGATCACATCCGGATAAATGGTGCCCTGAGCCAGCCAGCCGGCCTCGCGATGACCCTTCGCCGCCGCGTCGAACACGTTGATGAATTCGCGGCCGATCACCTTGCGCTTTTCCTCCGGATCATCGACGCCGACCAGCGCATCGAGGAACTGCTCGCGCGCATCCACGCGCTCGACGCGAACCCCCAGGTGCTCGGCGAACGTGGCCATCACCTGGTCGCCCTCCTGGTACCGCAGCAGGCCGGTATCGACGAAAATGCACAGCAATTGATCCCCGATCGCCTGGTGCAGCAGCGCCGCGACCACCGAGGAATCCACACCCCCGGAAAGCCCAAGCAGGACGCTGCTCTCACCGACCTGCTCGCGCACCCGGGCAATCTGGTCTTCGATGATCGCCTCGGTGGTCCAGTCGGCGCCGCACTCGCAGATCTCGAGCACGAAACGCTCCAAGATGCGCCGGCCCTGCGCGGTGTGCGTAACTTCGGGGTGAAACTGCAGGCCATAATATCCGCGATCGTCGTCGGCCATGCCGGCGATCGGCGCCGAGCCCGTGGTGCACAGGGTCACGAAGCCTTCGGGCAATTCCGTGACCTTGTCGCCGTGGCTCATCCAGACCTCGAGCACGCCTCGACCATTGGTGGCCACCCGATCCTCGATACCGTCCAGCAAACGCGACCGATTGGCGATCGCGACCTCGGCATAGCCGAATTCCTTTTCATTCGAGGGGTCCACAGTGCCGCCGAAATGCGTCGCCATCGCCTGCATGCCGTAGCAGATACCCAGCAGCGGGACGCCCAGTTCGTAAACCACTTCGGGTATGCGCGGACTGTTGTCGAACGAAACCGACTCCGGCCCGCCGGAAAGCACAATTCCGCGCGGCGCGAAGTCCCGAATCGCGTCGTCGCCGACGTCGAACGGCATGATCTCGGAGTACACCCCAATTTCGCGGATTCGCCGGGCGATAAGTTGCGTGTACTGTGAACCGAAATCCAGGATCAGGATGCGGCTTGCATGAATATCGGATGTCGGGTTGCTTTCTGGCATCGGCGAGCATTCCTCGTTTCGGGCAGACCGGCCACGGTTTCGGGTTTCCGGTTTCGGGTTTACGGTTCGCCTGCAAGCAGACGACTACAAGCTATCGGCCGTCTCTTCATTTGCCGGGCTCGGGGTCGGGGTCCGATTTTCCGGAAACCGGAAACCCGAACCCCGAACCCGTCGTTGTCAACCAAGCTTGTAATTCGGCGCTTCCTTTGTGATCGACACGTCGTGGGCGTGTGATTCGGTTACGCCGGCGTTGGTCACGCGCACGAAGGCGGGCTTGGTGCGCATTTCCTCGATGGTGCGACAGCCGGTGTAACCCATGGAAGAGCGCAGGCCGCCCATCATCTGGTGAATGACGCTGCCCAGCGGGCCCTTGTACGGCACGCGCCCTTCTATACCCTCGGGCACGAGCTTCTCTGCCGCGACTTCGGACTGGAAGTATCGGTCCGACGAGCCGCGTGCCATCGCGCCCAGCGAGCCCATGCCGCGGTAGCTCTTGTACGAGCGCCCCTGGAACAATTCGACATCGCCCGGTGCTTCCTCTGTGCCGGCGAGCAGGCTGCCGATCATGACGCTGGAAGCGCCGGCAACTATAGCCTTGGCCAGGTCGCCGGAAAAACGTATGCCGCCGTCGGCAATGACCGGGATATCACGCTTGGCCATCGCAGCCGCGGCAGCCGAAACCGCGCTGATCTGCGGTACGCCGACGCCTGCGACGATGCGGGTGGTGCAGATGGAACCGGGCCCCTGCCCGATCTTGACCGCATCCGCCCCGGCGTCTGCCAGTGCTTCCGCTCCATCGGACGTCGAGACGTTGCCACCAATGACCTGCACGTGCGGATAGTGTTTCTTGCACCAGGAAACGCGATCCAGTACGCCCTGCGAATGCCCGTGGGCGGTATCGACGACGATGATGTCGACACCGGCCTCGACCAGTGAGGAAATTCTGTCCTCGGTGTCACCGCCCGTTCCAACCGCGGCGGCGACCAGCAGCTGCTCGGAAGAATCCTTGGCCGCATTCGGGAAGTCGCGTGATTTCTGGATGTCCTTGACCGTCACCAGGCCACGCAGCTGGAATCTCTCGCCGACCACCAGGACTTTCTCGATCCGGTGCCGATGCAGCAGTTCAAGCACCTCGTCCTGGCTGGCACCCTCCCGCACCGTGACCAGCTTGTCCTTGCGGGTCATGATGTTGCGGACCGGGTCGTCGAGCTTCTTTTCGAAGCGCATGTCGCGACTGGTCACGAGGCCGACCAGTTCTTCGTCGTCGACCACCGGCACGCCGGAAATGTTGTGGCGACGGGTAATTTCCAGCACTTCCCGGATGGTGGTCTGCGGGTCGACCGTGATCGGATCCTTGATGACGCCGGCCTCGTACTTCTTGACCACCCGCACCTGGTGGGCCTGCTCATCGATGGACATGTTCTTGTGCATCACACCAACGCCGCCGGCCTGGGCCATGGCGATGGCCAGGCGCGCCTCGGTCACCGTATCCATCGCCGAAGACATCAGCGGAATGTTGATGACCAGATCGCGCGTGACCCGGGTAGTCAGGTCTACATCGCCCGGCAGGAAATCGGAGTGCGCGGGCACCAGCGAAACATCGTCGAACGTAAGGGCTTCCTCGATCAGTCGCATGGCATGAGCCTCCGGCGGGTAAATCCTGAAATTATATCCTGATTATGTTGATTTCGAAACCTGAAAGTCCGGCCGAAATCCGGTTCCGCGCGATTCGCAATCCCGGACGGGCCTGCCTACAATACCGACATCAAAACAACAATGCCTGCACGACAGGCCCGGAACCCAAATGACCGAATCCCAAGCCGGCCGGAAGACCTCCCCGTTCCGCATCCCGCACACGCTCGCACTGATGTTCATCATGATGGTCGTCGCGCTGGTGCTGACCTGGATTCTGCCGGCCGGCGAATTCGAAACCGTGGTCAACGAATCCGGGCGCGAAGTCGTGGTGCCCGGCACTTACGAAACACTGGAAGATGCCGAGACCCTGTCGCCGTGGTCGCTGTTCACCGCCGTCCCGCGCGCGATGGCCGACGCTCAGGGCATCATATTTTTCGTCCTGATCATCGGCGGCGCGCTGCGGGTGATCCG
>DATFJJ010000330.1:0-2343 GCA_035269245.1 Wenzhouxiangellaceae bacterium
TTGAAGTCCCAGCTTTCCAGCAGCCGCTTCTTTTCAGGCGCAAGCGCCCGCCAGGCTGCGGCACTGATGAACACGTCGTCGAAGGTCACGGCCAGGCAGTTGCCGGCGAACGCATCCTTTTCCTCGCGCGAGAGTTCGAGCACGTGGCCGGGAAAGGCGTCGGCGATTGCGGCAGGCACTTCCGGGTCGACGAATGCATCCGGGCAGATGACCAATGCCCTCGAGGCCAGCACCGCCATCACCACGTTGGTATGGTACTCGTCGGGCTTGAGCTCGAAACGGAACGTAAGCGCCAGTTCGAAGGCCTCGTGCATCGCGGCACATCCGGCCACGTCGACGCGACCGGTCATGCCGCAGAAACCGAGCCGGCGCGAGCGGTCCATGACCATCACGCCGGTCAGCTCGGCAACCAGGTCGCGTGTCGACAGATCGACTTCACGGTATCGCATGAGGTCGGTGAAGAACGCCCGAATGTCGGCGCGCTGCGCTTCCTGCCGGCGTTCCGGATGCAGCATGGCGCCGACCAGGAAACGTCCCGGGATGGTCCCGAACACGTTATTGGGGAACAGATCGTCCGGGTTCTCCCGGCGCCCGGGAAAACGGATCACTGGCACGCCGCAGGCGGCGATGCGGTCGGTCAGATCGCGGTGCTGTTCGATCGCCAGCCGGGGATTGACGCCAACCGTAAGGTCCATGTAGGCGTTATCCAGAGCGGCCTGGCGGGACAGGCTGAAATCGGCCGGCTCGACAAGGAAGACCGCACGCGGCACTGCGGCGCTGTCGGCCGTAAGCCAATTACCCTCGAGCTGGGACCGGAATTCATCGGGCGTTGTCACGATCATCGGACGCTTGATCTCCTTTTCGAAAAATTGATGATGCCGGCAAGCCGCGTATTGTCGGGCCCGCCGCCAAAGGCGTCAACACGTCTATTGGTCACGCCTATTCGAGCCGATGCAGTCCATCGGGCATTTCCCGCTAGTCTGACGGCGGGCCGGTCCGACGATGCGGCACAATTGAGGGAACAACAGCAGCCGGGACGATCAGCGCATAAGCGGTCACGACCAGTCCGATGGTCATCAGACTGGTGCCGATGTCCAGCAAGCCGCCGAGCGCCACCGGCCCAAGCGCAGTGCTGACGACCATCAGTGCCGCATATACGCCGCGAATCATGCCGAGCTGGCGCGTGCCGAAAAGCTCGACCCAGATGGCCGCGCTGATCACGCCGTTGAATCCCGCTGTCACGCCGAGCCCGAGAAACATCGTCCAAAGCGACAACTGGTTCCCGAGCAGACCGAGCGACAGCACACCCAACGCGGCCGGTAGCAGTTGAAAATAAAGCAGGACGCGCGCGCTGAAACGGTCGATCAGCCGTCCGGCCAGAAAAGCCGCCCCTGCTTGCGCGGCAGCAAAAAGAATGAAGGCCCTGCCGACCTCGAGCAGCGTCCAGCCCTGTCGCTCGGCGATCGAACCCTGGTGCAGGAACATTGCGGTGATCAGCACCGGTGGCACCAGCACCACCAGCAGCACGCGCAGGAACGCCCCGTGGGTCAGCATGCGATGCCGCACCAGCAGCGGCAAAGGTTCTGCGCCGGCGTCAGTCCTTCCCGCTTCCTGGTCGGCCGCAGGATTGCCGGTAAGCGGTCGGGCCAGCCATGCCAGCAGCGGCAACGCCACCACCACCATGGCCAGCGACGCGGCCAGCCAGACGCTGCGCCAGTCGTACTGGTCCAGCGCCAGGGCGACCAGCGGCGGGAAGCACGCCTCGCCAAGAATGAAGCCGTAGCTGACCATCGCCAGCGCGCGACCGCGCCGGCGGATTGCGTATCGACCCGCCGCGACCACGCCCAGGTGCCCCATCAGCCCCTGACCGCAGAGGCGAATCAGGAACAGACCCGGCAACAGCATCCAGGCGCTGGATGCGCTGGAGACCAGCCATGCGCCGAATGCCAGCAACGCCACGACGCCCGCGACCGCGCGTTTGAGGCTCAGATGATCGGCCAGCGCGCCCAGCCAGAACATGCTGATGCCGCTGACCAGCGTGGCGCCGCTGTAAAGCGCGCCCAGACCAGCATCGGACAGCCCGAACTCGGCGCGAAAATCGGCGCCGAACAGGCCGATGAAGAACGTCTGACCGATGCTGGAAAAAAGCGCCGCCAGCAGCGCGAATCGGCCGGCCGGCGGAATGCCTGAAGGTTGCAGGGTCTGGGTCAAGCGATTTTCCCGCTATGATTCAAAAGCGCACAGGGTAGACGATCGAAACAATCGGGACGGCTTGCCGGTTTCCGGTTTCCGGTTTCCGGTTTCCGGTTTCCGGTTTCCGGTTTCCGGTTTCCGGTTTCCGGT
>DATFJJ010000331.1:0-5127 GCA_035269245.1 Wenzhouxiangellaceae bacterium
GTGTTGACAATATAGTCGATTTCGCGATTCTTGATCAGGTCGACGATATGCGGCCGCCCTTGCGTGACCTTGTTGATGTAGTCGCAATCCACTTCGTTTTCAACCAGGAACTTCCAGGTGCCTTCGGTGGCGACCAGCGAGAACCCCCTGGCCGCAAGCTCGCGCGCGACCGGCAGCAGGTGCGCCTTGTCTGCATCGCGCACCGACAGGAAGACCCGGCCGCTGGCCGCGGCCTGGATGCCCACGCCCTGCTGTCCGCGCGCGACCGCCGCGCCAAAGGTCTTTCCGACGCCCATGACTTCCCCGGTGGAGCGCATCTCGGGGCCCAGGATGGGATCGACGCCGGGAAACTTGATGAACGGAAATGCGGGCTCCTTGATTGAATAGAAACGCGCTTCGAGATCTTCGGTAATGCCCTGTTTCTCAAGTGTTTCACCAACCATGCAGCATGCCGCGATCTTGGCCAACGGCACGCCCGTGGCTTTCGAAACGAACGGCACGGTACGCGAAGCCCGTGGGTTGACCTCGAGCACGAAGATCTCGTCGCCGCGTACCGCGAACTGCACATTCATCAGGCCGATCACATTGAGGCCCAGTGCCATCTTGCGCGTCTGGTCGGCGATCTGGTCGATGACCGCCCTGGAAAGCGAGAACGGGGGCAGCGAACAGCTCGAATCTCCGGAATGAACCCCGGCCTGCTCGATATGTTCCATGATGCCGCCGATCACGACCCGCTCACCGTCGCTCACGGCGTCGACGTCGACCTCGATCGCGTGGTCCAGGAAGCGATCCAGCAGCACCGGTGAGTCGTTGGATACCTTGACGGCCTCGCGCATATAGCGTTTCAGTTCATCGACGCTGTGGACGATATCCATGGCCCGCCCGCCCAGCACATAGGACGGACGCACCACCAGCGGAAAGCCCACTTCGCGCGCCAGCACGACCGCCTCTTCCGGCGTGCGCGCCGTGCGGTTCGGCGGCTGCTTGAGATCAAGCCGGTTCAGCAGGTCCTGGAAGCGCTGACGATCCTCGGCCAGGTCGATAGAATCCGGGCTGGTGCCGATGATCGGCACGCCGGCGGCTTCGAGGTCGCGCGCCAGCTTCAGCGGCGTCTGGCCGCCGAACTGCACGATGACGCCTTCGGGCCGTTCGACTTCCATGACCGCCAGCACGTCTTCCAGCGTCAGCGGTTCGAAGTACAGCCGGTCGGAGGTGTCGTAATCGGTGGAGACGGTCTCGGGATTGCAGTTGACCATGATGGTCTCGAATTCGAGTTCGCGCATGGCCATGGCGGCGTGCACGCAACAGTAGTCGAATTCGATGCCCTGGCCGATCCGGTTCGGCCCGCCGCCGAGCACCAGAATCTTGCGCTTGTCGGTGGGCTCGGCCTCGCAGTCCCGCTCCCAGGTCCCGTAAAGATAGGCTGTGGTCGTCTCGAATTCCGCGGCACAGGTATCCACCCGCTTATAGACGCGCTGGACGTCCAGCGTCTGCCGCAAATGGCGAATGACGTTTTCCTGCGTGTCCAGGATGTGCGCCAGTCGCGCGTCGGAAAAACCGTAGCGCTTGAGCTGATGCAAACGAGGGCGGTCCAGCGCGCCGATTCCGTCAGCACGAATCTCGGCCTCGAATTCGATGATCTCCAGGATCTGGTCCAGGAACCACGGGTCGATGCGCGACAGCCGTTGGACCTCGTCGAAATCGATGCCGCGCCGGAAAGCCTCGGCAACGTAGAGAATGCGCTCCGGGCCGGCCTCGCGCAATTCACGCTTGAGCAGGGTGTCGGCGTCCAGGTCCGGGTGCTCTTCCAGCGGCAGCTCGTCGAAGCCGTCGAGACCCACCTCCAGGCTGCGCAGCGCTTTGTGCAGCGATTCCTTGAAGGTGCGGCCGATCGCCATCGCCTCGCCCACCGACTTCATCTGGGTCGTGAGCCGCTTGCTGGAAGCGGGAAATTTTTCGAACGCGAAGCGGGGGATCTTGGTGACGATGTAATCGATGGTCGGCTCGAACGAGGCCGGCGTGGCGCCACCGGTGATTTCGTTTTCCAGCTCGTCCAGGGTGTAACCCACGGCGAGCTTGGCCGCGACCTTGGCGATCGGAAAGCCTGTGGCCTTGGACGCCAGTGCCGAGGACCGAGACACGCGCGGGTTCATCTCGATGACCAGCATGCGTCCGTCTTCAGGATTGATCGCAAACTGGACGTTGGAGCCGCCGGTTTCCACGCCGATCTTGCGCAGCACCGCGATGGAGGCGTCGCGCATCCGCTGGTATTCGCGATCGGTCAGCGTCTGGGCCGGGGCGACGGTAATCGAATCACCGGTGTGGATGCCCATCGGATCGAAGTTCTCGATCGAGCAGATGATGATGCAGTTGTCGACCCGATCGCGCACCACTTCCATCTCGAATTCCTTCCAGCCCAGCACCGATTCCTCGAGCAGCACTTCATTGGTGGGCGAAAGCTCAAGACCATTCGCAACGATCTCGACGAACTCCTCGGTGTTGTATGCGATCCCGCCGCCGGAACCGCCCAGCGTGAACGACGGTCGGATGATGGTCGGGAAGCCTATGCGTTGCTGGATCTCCATGGCCTGGTCCAGCGTGCGCGCGATTTCGGAGACCGGCGATTCGAGGCCAATCTCGGCCATGGCGTTCTTGAACTGCTCGCGGTCCTCGGCCATGTCGATCGCAGCCTTGGACGCGCCGATGAGTTCCACGCCGAATTCCTCCAGCACACCCTCGCGAACGAGATCCAGGGCGCAGTTGAGCGCGGTCTGGCCGCCCATGGTGGGCAGAAGCGCATCAGGGCGTTCGCGGGCGATCACTTCGCGCACGAAATCCCAGCGGACCGGTTCGATGTAGACCGCGTCGGCAATCTCGGGATCGGTCATTATTGTCGCTGGATTCGAATTGACCAGGATCACCCGGTAGCCTTCGGCCCGCAGCGCCTTGACCGCCTGCACGCCCGAATAGTCGAATTCGCAGGCCTGACCGATGACGATGGGGCCGGCGCCGATGATCAGAATCGACTTGAGATCGTTACGCTTCGGCATGGTCGCGATCCATCATTTGGATGAACTGGTCGAAAAGCGGCCGCAGGTCGTGCGGGCCGGGACTCGCTTCCGGGTGCCCCTGGAACCCGAACGCAGGTGCGCCGTCGATGCGGATGCCCTGCAGGGATCCATCGAAAAGCGACTTGTGCGTGGCTGTAACGTTGTCGGGCAGGCTGCCCTCGTCGACCGCGAAACCGTGATTCTGGCTGGTGATCAGCACACCGCCGGTGTTCAGGTCCTGCACCGGGTGGTTGGCCCCGTGATGGCCGAACTTCATCTTCACCGTCCTCGCGCCGGCGGCCAGGGCAAGCAACTGGTGGCCCAGGCAGATTCCGAATGTCGGGATTCGGCGCGCGAGGATTTCGCGGATGGTTTCGATCGCGTAGTCGCAGGGCTCGGGATCGCCAGGACCATTGGTCAGCATGAAGCCGTCCGGCTTCAGCGCTACGGCCTTGTCCAGCGGGTAATCGGCGGGCACGACGGTCACCCGGCAGCCGGCGTCGACCAGCAGCCTGAGAATGTTGCGCTTGGCGCCGAAGTCGTAGGCCACCACGTGGCGCGCGTCGCCTTCGGCGCGAGGTTTGGGCGTACGTGATTCGATCGCCGGCGAATCCTCGGTCCACCTGTAGACTTCGCTGCAGGAGTTCGGGCGCGCAAGGTCCTGCCCCACCATGGGCGGGCAGCTCCGGGCGCGCTCAAGCGCTTCGGCCGGGTCGACGTCCTCACCGCTCATGATGCAGCCGTTCTGCGCGCCGCTCTCGCGCAGTCGAACGGTCAGCGCGCGCGTATCGACATCGCCTATTGCGACCACTTCCTGCTCGCGCAGCCAGTCGGGCAGGCTCTGGGTTGCCCGCCATGAACTGGCGCGGCGCGGACAATCGCGCACGATCAGACCGCCCGAACGGGCGCGGTCGGATTCCATGTCTTCGGGATTCACGCCGGTATTGCCGATATGCGGCATGGTCAGGGTGACCAGCTGGCCGGCGTAGCTCGGATCGGTGAGAATCTCCTGGTAACCGGTCATGGCGGTGTTGAAGACAACCTCGCCCACCGTCGCTCCGGGTGCGCCAAAGCCGAGGCCGGAAAACAGCGTGCCGTCTTCCAATGCCAGAACCGCTTTATGTTGGGACAAATCGCTCTCCAGACATGCGAAACGGGGTGTCGACACCCCGTTCGTCGAATTCCGAGACATCGCCCGGCGCTCGAAAGAGGATTGTAATTGAAAACGGTTTCCGGTTTCCGGGTTCCGGACAAACGGTCGTCGGTGATCGGTAGTCAGTGATCGGAAAAAAACCGGTGACTTCCGACTTTCCGGAAACCCGAACCCGGAAACCGGAAACCGATCTTTTATTTCAAGACGTCGCGCATCGAGTAAAGCCCCGGCGGCTTGCCGACCAGCCAGCGCGCCGCGTGCAGCGCGCCGCGCGCGAAGACATCGCGATCAGCCGCCTTGTGGGTCAGCTCCAGGCGTTCCCCATCACCCAGGAACATCACCGTATGTTCGCCCGTCACGTCGCCGCCCCGAATCGACTGGTATCCGATCTCGCCGCCGGCCCGACCCCCTCCGTGGTCGCGGGTCGACGCCTTGTCGTGATCCAGGCCGCGCGCGCTCGCGACCGCGCGCCCAAGCGCCAGCGCAGTGCCTGAAGGTGCGTCGACCTTCCAGCGATGATGGATTTCGGAAATCTCGACGTCGAAAGTCGTCGGCAGACCGGCGGCCGCGCGCTGGACCAGGTTCAGCAACAGGTTGACACCGATCGAGAAGTTGGCGGCCTGGCAGATCGGAATGGATTCGGAGGCTGCCGCGATCCGCGACTGGTCCGATGCGCCTAGCCCGGTGGTCCCGATCACGCAGGGGATCTCGCGGTTTTTCGCGTACGCCAGGCTCTTCATGCAAAGCTCGGGGCGTGAGAAGTCGATGACTACATCGCCGGACCGGGAATCGTCGAAGAACTGTTCGCCTGAAGCGCGTCCGACGATCTCCAGGTCTGCGTCCTCGGCAACCAGCGCTTCGATCACCCGCCCCACCTTCCCGGTGGCTCCGCTCAGCAGAATTTTCATCGACATGGGGGTTAAC
>DATFJJ010000332.1:0-6738 GCA_035269245.1 Wenzhouxiangellaceae bacterium
GCCGACGCCATTCTTGATAGAGATCGGCAGCGGTGAGCACCGACAAAGCATGAGCTGGCCGAGATGAACCGGCTTGTCGGGAGCCGCCGTGCCAACGGATTCACCCTGATCGAGGTGCTGGTCGCGTTGTTCGTCGTTGCCACTGCACTGGCGACGCTCGGGTTCGCCGGGGCCCAGGCGCTGAAAAATCAAGCAGTGCTGGAGGAGCGCACGCTCGCGTTGTGGGCAGCCGACAATCAGTTGGCCGACATCCGGCTGCAGCGTTCTCTTCAGCCCGGCACCAGCAGCGGCAACGTGCGCATCGGTAACCGGGACTGGCGCTGGCGGCGACAGGTTCAACTCGCGCCTGGCGGGCAGCTCTGGCGCATCGACGTGACCATCCTGGACGCCGATCAACAACCGATCTACATCCACACCGGCTTCGAATCGCGATGAGACCGCTGCCCTCGAAACATTCGTCTGGCTTTACGCTGGTCGAGCTGCTGGTCGCGGTGCTGGTATTCGGCCTGCTGGCGGCGTCGGCCTACGGCGGACTCACCGCGCTGTCGGCAGCCGTGGGCGCCCAGCGTGATCGCTCGCTGGCCTTGGCCGGGCTGCAGCGGGCCGTCGCCACGCTGGACAGCGACCTGAGACAGTTGGTGAGCCGGCGCGGCCGGGACCGGGATGGCCGGTTGCTGCCGGTTCTGGGGGGCGATTCCCAGATCCTGCTGGGCCGACGGGCCGGCCGGCTGAATCCGGCCGACCTGCCGCGCAGCCAGCTACAGCAGTTCGAATGGCGGCTGGAGCAGAGCGTGCTGGTTCGCCGCAGCTGGCCGGAAGTCGACAGCGCGCCCGACACGCCGCCGACCGGCCGTACCGTTTTCGACCAGGTGACTGCGATCGAGTTTCGCTTTCGCGATTCGTCCGGGGCATGGCATCGGCAGTGGCCGGCTTCGAGCCCGCCGCAGTTGTTGCCCTCGGCCGTCGAATATGTAATCGATACGCCGGTCTTCGGCACGGTTCGTCGACTGGTGGCGCTATGACGGCCGTAGCGCGCTTTGAGTCGAGCGGATTCGCCCGCCAGCGCGGCGCGGCGCTGATGATCGCGCTCCTGGCGGTTGCCCTAGCCGTACTGCTGGCGACCGAGCTGGTCGAACGCAGCCAGCGTGACGTGGCCCGGACTGCGGCCGTCGTCGATGCCGAGCGGGCCTGGCAGTTCGCCGAGGGCGTCGAGGGCCTGGCGCGCGACTGGATCAGGCGCCAGCGCCAGGCCGGTCCGCGGGCCCAGCTGCCGGACGGCCAGTGGTCGGAGCCATTCATGGTTCCCGGCGGTTCCGTGCGCGGCCGGATGTTTGCCCGCGACGGCCGCTTCAACCTGAACGCGCTGGCGAGTCGGGATCCGGCAAGCGCAACCGACGCTCGCCGGACCTTGTTTCGATTGCTGGCGCTGTTGAATGTCGATCCGGTACTGGGCGAGCGCATTGCCGCAATGTACGGCGGTGCTTCGTCGCGTCCGACGACCCGGGCGCACTTGAGCGAACTCAATCGGCTGGAGCAATTCACCCCTGAGATTCGCAGGCGGCTCACACCCTACCTGGCGCTGTTGCCCGATCCCGAGGTGCGTATCAACGTCAATCGCGCGCTTCCCGAGGTCCTGGCGGCGGCTGTCGAGGGATTGTCGATCGAGTCCGCGCGAAGTCTCGTTGCCCGAGCGCCGTTCGAATCGCTTGATGAAGTCGTCAGTCAGCCGGAACTCGCGGCCCTCGATTCAGCCACGCTGCGGCGTCGGCTGGCCGTCGAAAGCGAGTGGTTCCTGGTGCAGGCCGAGGTCTCGCTGGATGGTGCGGTCAGAGACTTCTTCCGGCTCGTGGGAGCTTCCGGCAGCAGGTATGATTTCCGTTATCTCAGCCAGGGGGTTCCCTGATCGGCATGGCCAGGAACGAGCGCTATAAATTGATCGACGTGGTCACCGGCGAGGCGGAAATTTTCGCCAGCGTGGATGGTCGCGTAGCGCTCGCTCAGGACGCCGGCGAGGATGCCGAGCTCGTCGCCCTGGTGCCGGCTGATCGCTGCAGCCTGGTGCGGGTAGATTTGCCGGAAATGAGCGGGTCTCGCATGTCGCAGGCCCTTCGCTGGGCGATCGAGGATTCAATCGCCGGCGATCCCGAACAGCAGCACGTTGTTCCCGTTCGGCGCGCACACGACGGTCGATTACTGTGCCTCGTCGTGGCGCGACGGGATATGGATCAATGGCTGGCCGCGTTGCCGGAACGCCCGACCCGCCTTGTTCCCGATGCCGCGTGCCTGCCGCGTGCCGAAGACGAGGTCGTGCTTATGCAGTTGGGTGACTGCGTGCTGGCGCGCGGTGGCAATGAAACGTTCGACCGTATCGAGCCCGAACTGCTCGACAGCCTGGTGCCGGAATTCATCGAGAGTGCCGGCGATCAGGCCCGCCTGGTGTGGCTGGGTGACAAGCCCCCGGTAGAACTCGACCGGTTCGCTCCCGAAAGGCGTCCGGGCAGCGCTTCCGCCATGGGGCTGCTGGCGCCCGCTGCGCTGGGATCGTCGGGCGCGGCGTTCAATCTGCTGCAGGGCAGGTATGCCGAACTTGAACGCGCTTCCACCGCTCGACAGTGGCGTCTGGCTGGCTGGCTGGCGGGGCTCGCGGCGTTCCTGCTGCTGGCCGGCCTGCTGGCTGAATACACCATGCTGAAGCGCGAGCAGTCACGGCTGGAACAGTCGGTGGAGGCGCGTTTTACAGAATTGTTTCCAGATATTTCTACGATCGTGCGACCCCGGGCCCAGGCCGAGCGCGCCCTGGCCGAACTGCGCGGCGGCAGCCGCGACCGGTTTGTCCAGTTGATGGGCGCGGTCAGTCCATTGTTCAGCGGTGCCGGTGGCATCGAGGTAACCTCGGTCAGCTACATCGACGGCACGCTCGACCTTGAACTGGAAACCGCCTCGCTGGCCGACCTTGAGGCGCTGCAGCGCCAGCTCCGGGCCCAGGGCATCGATGCTGCGCTGCAGAACGTCGAGGTTCTGACGGAAAGCACGCGCGGCCGGATCCGGATTTCGGAGAACGGGCCATGATCGAGTACTGGCGTCGGCTACAGGCGCGCGAACGACGGTTGATGGGTTTTGCCATAGTCATGATCGCACTTGTCCTGGCCTGGACCCTGATCTGGGAGCCGCTTCACGACGCGCGTGGTGAGTTGGCAGACCAGTTGGCCAGCCAGCGCGCGCTTGTCGACTGGCTGGATCGCGTCGCGCCGGAAGTTCAGCGGCTGCGTGGCGAGCGCGCTCCCGGACGAACGCTTTCGGGGCAGTCCACGCTGGCGGTTATCGACCAGGGGGCGCGTGCCGCCGGATTGGCCGGCGCGCTCAAGCGCATCGAGCCCGGCACCGGCGAAGAGGTGCGCGTGGTGTTCGAGCAGGCGTCTTTCCCGGACCTGATGCGCTGGCTGACGGCGACGGTGGCGCAACGGCCATTGGCGGTCACGCGCCTGACGGCCGACCGTGCCGGACCCGGGCGGGTTGACAGCGTCGTGGTCCTCCGGCGCACCGACATCGGCAGCGACTGAATCCCTTTGTTAGAGTTGTCGCGAAGCGACCGTACACTGGTGATTCCGCCTCGCGAACCATTCAAGAGAGGGCTTAAATGAATTCCGAATCCGTCGATCTCGACCTGGCGCTGAAGGTGGCCCGGGAAGCCGCGCGCAATGCCAGCGAAATTGCCCTGAGTTATTTCAAACGTCCGCTTGAAATCGAGCGCAAGGATGACGCCAGCCCGGTCACAGTGGCCGACCGCGAGTGCGAAATGGAAATCCGGCGCGTCATCGAAGCAGCGTTTCCCGATCACGCCGTGTTCGGAGAAGAATACGGGCAGTCCGGCGAGCACCGCTGTCTTTGGCTGATAGACCCCATAGACGGCACCCGCAGCTTCATTCGGGGCCTGGAATTCTGGTCGGTGCAGATCGCACTGATGGTCGATGGCGAGCTTGTCCTCGGCGTGTCGGCCGCGCCGCCGTTCGACGAAACAGCGTGGGCGGTTGCAGGACGCGGCGCCTGGATAGACGGCGAGGCGCTCAAATGTGCCGGTACCGAGGCATTCGAGCAGATGGACTTGTCGCTGGGCAATGTCCGCACGCTGGCGCGGTCAGCCGGATGGAATAAGGTCGGCAAGCTGGTCGAAACCGCGGCCCGCACCCGCGGCTACGGCGATTTCTACCCTTATCATCGCCTTGCGGCCGGCGGGCTCGATGCAGTGGTCGAGAGCGATATCAACATACTCGACATCGCCGCGCTCACGGTCATCGTGCGCGAAGCCGGAGGTGTGGTGACCGAACTCGGGGGAGGCGATATCAGCCTGGAAAGCACGACGATTCTCGCCGCAACACCGGCGCTGCACGGTCGGCTGGTATCCTTTTTTGATGATTGACGAGATCCCCAAGCTCCCTGTGATCCACAAGCGCGAAGAGCGACCTGAAAAGAGCCTTTTTCGGGTCGAGGCGCTTGACCTGGAATTCTCCAACGGCGAGCACCGGACATACGAACGGCTGATCAGTCGCGGCGTCGGCGCGGTCATTATTGTCGCCATGCCCGACCCGGACACCGTGCTGCTGGTGCGGGAATACGCCTGCGGTCTGCACCGTTACGAGGTTGGCCTTCCCAAGGGCCGGCTGGAGCCGGGTGAAAGCCACGTCGAAGGCGCCAACCGCGAACTGCAGGAAGAGGTCGGCTTTGCCGCGCGTGATCTGAAAGTGCTGGGCCAGCTGACGCTCGCGCCTGGCTACATGACGCACGCCACTCATGTGGTGCTGGCGCGAGATCTCTATCCATCGCGATTACCGGGCGATGAGCCGGAGGAGCTGCAGGTGATCGAATGGCCGATCGCGAATCTCGCAGAACTCGTCCAGCGTGACGATTGCACAGAGGGTCGGACCATCGCGGCACTATATATGGCACGAGACCTCAAGGAAACGATGTGAGCAGTTTTGAAAGCCGACTTTTGCCCGGCGTGCTGCAGGCCTGCAGCGACGCGACGGTTGCCATCCTCGATGTCTACGAAAGCAACGACTTCCAGGTTGAAGCCAAGGATGACAAAAGCCCGCTGACCGAAGCCGACATGGCCAGCCATCACATCCTGGTGGCGGCGCTCAAGCAGCTCACGCCGGAGATCCCGATTCTTAGCGAGGAGTCGGCCGATATAGGTTTCGAGGAGCGTCGCTATTGGGATCGGTTATGGGTTGTCGATCCCCTGGACGGCACCCGCGAATTCATCAAGCGCAACGGCGAGTTCACCATCAACGTTGCCTTGGTAATTGACCATGTGCCGGTGCTGGGCGTCATTGCTGTACCGGTTTCCAGGACGGCCTATACCGGCATCGTTGGCGAGGGTGCACAGCGGTGGCGAGATTACCGCGCCCCGGAGTCTATCCACACGCGCCGGCCCTGCGCCAGGCCGCCGGTGGTGCTGGGAAGTCGCTCGCACGCCAATCCGAGAACCGTCGCTTATTTCGAAATGCTCGGGGAGCACGAGCAGGCGAGCCGCGGCAGCGCATTGAAGTTTTGCGCAGTAGCCGAAGGCGAGGCCGATTTCTACCCTCGACTGGGGCCGACCAGCGAGTGGGATACCGCCGCCGGGGAAGCGATCGTTAAGGCCGCCGGCGGTAAGGTCTGGATGCCGGACGGCAAGCCGCTGCTGTACAACGCGCGGAAAACCACCCTCAACGGTGACTTCCTGGTCGCCGGTGATCCCGCCGCCGAATGGCCCGTCCCGCCGCCCGCCGATTGACGCTAACGTCAAAAAGGTTTCAAGACCGCCAGCAGCACGATCGCAACCAGCAACAGCGCCGGTGCCTCGTTGAACCACCGGTACCATACGTGACTGCGACGGTTGCGGCCCTGCCGAAACGTGAGCACGATGCGCCAGCACCAAAGGTGGTAGCCGATCAGGAGCACCACCAGCGCCAGCTTCGCGTGCAGCCATCCGAGACTGAGGTAATAATTCGGGGCGATCAGGATCATCGCCAAGCCGAAAGCGACGGCCAGGCCGCCGCCGACGTGCGTGATCCCCAGCAACTTGCGCTGCATCACGTTGAACACCGACTGGATCTCCGGCCCCGAATGCGTGGCCGCGTACACGAACAGCCTGGGGAGGTAGAACAGCCCGGCGAACCAGGTGACAACAAAAATGATGTGAAATGCGAGAAGCCAGCTCATTGAAACCTCGGCCGGGGTCTCCGGCGCATGTTGCGAAGCCGCCATTGTCGTCGCCCCGGCCTCGCTGCTCAAGCGGCATGGGCCATTCGCGGCGCCGGCGGAAAAAAACTCGAAGTCACTGTTGACAGATCCGGAAACGTCTCTATAATTCGTCGGCTCGTCACAGCATAACGTGACCGGGCCGAAAGAAAAATTTTACGGAAGGCTTGACAGTTTCGAAAACCTCCGTATAATTCGTCGGCTCGGCAACACAAAAATCGGACTCGGCGGATTCGCAATGTTTTCCGCAGTTTTTCGAGAAAATGTGTTGACGAAAACAAAATTCGAGTTACAATACTCGGCCTGCTTCGGCGAAATGCCTTGAAGCCTGAAAGCAACACAGTTCATTAAAAATTAATGCAGATAACTTGTGTGGGCGTCCCGGTTGGGCCATTAGTGGTGCCAATTGGAACGTCCCGCCCTGAAAGAAATTTCAGAGTGGGATCAGTTCTGTAGTTCGAAAGCTTTAGCTTTTAAACTGAAGAGTTTGATCCTGGC
>DATFJJ010000333.1:0-2432 GCA_035269245.1 Wenzhouxiangellaceae bacterium
AGTGGCAGCACCGGCGCGATGCAGCCCTGCGCGGCTGTAAACCTGCTCGAGGCGTGTAGCAGGACTTCGCGTTTTTCCACCATTTGCTCGACCCGGTGCCGGGCGCGCAGGCTCAGCCCCCAGTTCCACAGTTTGGGCTGATGTTGCCGGACCAGCCTCGCCATTCCCAGGGTATTTTCCACGTCGGCCAGAGCGTCGTGCGCATTTTCGGTCGAAAAGCCGTTCGCCCGGGACAGGTCTTCAAGACGAAAGCTCGGGCTGGCGTCGTCGCGCGTTGGCCACTCGATGCCTTCGGGCCGCAGGGCCGCGGTCATGCGCAGAAGATCGATCAGGTCGAATCGGCTGTTGCCGTTTCTGAATTCTCTGGCATAGGGGTCGATGAAGTTGCGCCAGAACATGAAACGCGAGACCTCGTCGTCGAACCTGAAGTTGTTGTAACCCACCGCACAGGTGCCGGGTTCGCTCATGAGTTCGAAGATCCGGTTGGCGAACTCGGGTTCCGGGATACCCAGTCGATCGGCTGTCTGCGGGGTAATGCCGGTGATCACGCAGGCGTCCGGCGAGGGCAGCATGTCGTCGGTGGGCTTGCAATACCAGACGATCGGATCACCGACCGGGTTCAGATCGGCGTCGGTCCTGAGGGCCGCGAACTGGCAGGGTCGGTCGCGCCGCGGATCGGCCCCAAAGGTCTCGTAGTCGTGCCAGAGAAAGGTTTCGGAAGTCATTCGGCCATTGTCGCGCGCATCGGGAATGAATTCCAGTCGCGCATCGCTTCACGAGCCGGGCGTATATTCATCATTCGGAGTCGCCCGAAAAACTAATGACGAGAGCGATCACCGATTTCAAAAAAACCATAGGGACGATGACCATGAGCGAGAACACTGCAACCTTTGCCGCCGGGTGCTTTTGGGGCCCCGAAGCGCGCTTTCGTGCGCTCGACGGCGTGCTGGCCGCCGAAGTCGGCTATACCGGCGGCACGGTCGAAAACCCCGATTACCGGTCGGTCTGCGCCGGCGACACCGGGCACGCCGAGGCCGTGCGCCTGACCTACGACCCGGACAAGATCAGCTTCGAGGACCTGTTGAACGCATTCTGGGACATGCACGATCCGACCCAGCGAAATCGTCAGGGCGCGGACGTGGGCTCCCAGTACCGCAGTGCGATCTTCACCCACGATGATGAGCAGTTGGCGGCGGCCGAGCGCTCCCGAAGCGAACTCGAGTCTTCGGGACGCATCAGCGGACCGATTGCCACCGAGATCAAGCCGGCCGGGCCATTCTGGCGCGCCGAGGAATATCACCAGCGCTACCTGGAAAAGCACGGGCGCGTTTGTTCGGCCTGAAACCGCTCTTGCCTGAATCTTCGGTCAGCGCCGGGCGTGGAGCTTGATGCGCCATTTTTTTCGACACTAATTCGTGACGATCCCGCCGATGACCTCCAGCGCTTGCGCGATCTGATCCTCGGGGGTGTAAAAATTCGGCGATAACCGCACCGACCGGCCTCGCCGGGCGGCGAAAACGGAGTGTGCGGCCAGTTGCTTCAGCACCATGTCGGGTTCCCTGTCTCCCGGAACAAAGCAAACGATGCCGGCCCGGCGGCTGCGTTCTTTCGGTGAGATGATTTCGACGCCCGGCATCTCTCCGAGTCCGTCGATCAGCCAGCCGGTGCGGTCCAGCAGCTGGTCGGCCCGAATCTGCGGGTCGATGTCTTGAAGAAGTGCCAGCGACGCTTCAAGGCCGTGGATGCCGGCCATGTTCAAAGTGCCGGGCTCGAAGCGACGCGCGGTATCGGGCCGTGTCCAGTCGGGCCGTTCGAAATTGAACATGTCCGGCCACATCCGCCAGCCGGTTTGCAGGGTACGCAACTGTCGGCGAGCCGAGGGTCGGGACCAGAACAGCGCCAGGCCCTCCGGTGCCAGCAGCCACTTGTGACTGCCGCCAACCACGAAATCCACCGGCGTGTTCGCCACGTCCAGCGGCAGCGCGCCCAGGTGCTGGATCGCATCGACCACCAACAGCGCGTCGACCTGGTGAGCGGCCCGGCCGAGCCGGTCCAGATCCAGCCGCACGCCCGTATCGTAGCGAACGGAGCTCACGGCGAGCAAACGCACGTCGTCGCTCATTGCCTCCACCAGGCCGGTCTCCGGATCCTGATCGTCGAACGGCACTTCGCGGACATCGACGAAATCTGGAACGAGCTGATGCCACGGCAGCAGATTGCTGGGAAAATCGCCGGCACAGCAGACCAGCGCGTCCCCCGGCTGCCAGTCCAGGCCGGCGGCGATCAGGCTCAGGCCCTCTGAGGTATTCTTGATCAGTGCAAGGTCGTCTTGCGCGGCACCGAGAAGCTCGGCGGCGCGTTTTTTGAGGCTTTGTTCGGTGTCCAGCCACTTCGCATAGCCCAGTGGCCCTTGGGCGATATTTTCTTCCACG